>NZ_BCPP01000327.1:0-6737 GCF_016586125.1 Burkholderia sp. E168m23 | reverse complement strand
GTGCACGTCGCCTTGCGCATTGACGAACTTGAACGCATGCACCGCGAAGCCGTCCATGCGGCGATACGAATCGGGCATGCCCTCGTCCGTGTACAGCCGCGTCAGCATGTGGGTCGCTTCGGGCGTGTGCGCGAAGAAGTCGAACGCGAGGTTCGGGTCCTGCACGCCGGTCACGGCGCTCGGCTTGTTCGCGTGCACGAAGTCGGGGAACTTGATGCCGTCGCGAATGAAGAACACCGGCCAGTTGATGCCGACCATGTCCCAGTTGCCCTGCTGCGTATAGAACTTCACCGCGAAGCCGCGCGGGTCGCGCGCCTGCTCGGGCGAGCCGCGATAGCCCATCACGGTGGAGAAGCGCACGAATACGGGGGTGCGGGTGCCCGGCGTGAAGACTTTCGCTTTCGTCAGGTCGGAGATGTCGGCGCTCGGCACGAACTCGCCGAATGCGCCGGTGCCGCGCGCATGCACGACGCGCTCGGGAATGCGTTCGCGATCGAAGCGCTGCAGTTTCTCGATGAGCGCGGAATCCTGCAGCAGCACCGGGCCGGCGGGGCCGGCCGTCTGCGAATTCTGGTTGTCGCCGACGGGCGCGCCGGTGTCGCGCGTGAGTTCGGCGGCGTACGGAGAGGCGGAGAGTGCCACGCAGATTGCGGCGACTGCGTGCCGCAGCACGCGATGGGAAGATGAGGACATGACGATGGAACTCCTTGAATCCGATCGGTGGTGGGGAAGCCGACTGAATTAGAAGAGATCGTCAGACGATTGGCTAATTGATATTCGATATGTTTTCGATAGCCGTGGGGTCGATGCGGCGCGAGCTCGTTCGTTGCGCAAGAAACGAAGCGGGATTGTTGCGCGCGCAATGAGTTATTGCTGGATTGTTTCAACGAGCATGATGCATTGGTCGTGCATGATTTGCGGCGGTGCGTCAACCGGCGCTCGTCTGCCAGCCGAGCCCGAGGCTCTTCTGCACCGACACGTAGTTCTTGATCAGTTCGGCCTGCCCGGCGATCACGTTCTGCTGCGCGGCGAACGCTTCACGTTGCGTATCGAGCAGGTCGATCATCGACGCGACGCCCGCGCGATAGCGCTGGTCCATCAGCGCGCGCGAATGAACGGCCGACGTCTGCACCTTCGTCAATGCGACGACGTGCTCGCGCTGATGCCCGTAACGCTGCAACGCGGTGTTGGCATCCTGTAATGCACCGAGCACGGCCTTCTGATAATTCGCCTCCGCTTCATCGCGCGATGCTTCTGCCGCGCGTACCGCGCCACGCGTGCGTCCGAAGTCGAGAATGTTCCATTGCAGGTACGGCGCACCGACCCACGTGAAATTCTGCTTGCGGAACAGATGGCCCGGGTCCGTCGCGCTGAAGCCGAGATCGCCGAGCAACGTCACCTTCGGAAAATAGTCGGCGACATGCTCGCCGATCTGCGCATTGCTGGACGCAAGCCGGCGTTCGGCCGCGCGAATATCGGGGCGCTGTTTCAGCAGCGTGGCCGGATCGCCGATCGCGACGCTGCCGGGCAGCGTCGGCAATGCCGCGTCCGGGGTCGACAGCGCGGCGTCGAGCGCGCCCGGCGCGCGGCCCGTCAGGATCGCGAGCCGGTCGAGCGATTCGGTCACCTGGGCGTCGAGCGGGATCAGCGACGCGCGCGTGTTCTCGACCTGCGTCGTCAGTCGCTCGATGTCGGCATCGGCCGCGACGCCGCGCGCGCGGCGCTGCTGCGTCAGTTCGAGCATCTGCTGTTGCAGTTGCGCGGTGCGCTTCGACAACGCAAGTCGTTGCTGCTGGTCGCGCAGGTCGACATACGCATTCGCGACTTCGGCCGCGATCGACACCTGCGTGTCGGCGAGATCGGCATCGACCGCTTCGGCCTGGGCGGATGCGGCTTCGACCGCGCGGCGCGTGCCGCCGAACAGGTCGATTTCCCACGTCGCGTCGAAGCCCGCCGAATAGAGTTGCAGCGGCCCCGAGCCGCCGAGCGACGGCGACGTGCCGCCCGATTGCTCCGAGCCGTTCGACGGCAGCAGCGAGCCGAGCGCGCTGACGTCCGGCTCGCGCATGCGGATGGCCGCGACGGTGGCCGACGATTTCGGCATCTGCGCGGCGCGCTGTTGCGAGAGCTGTGCGCGTGCCGCGCGCAAGCGGGCCTGCGCGGCGTGCAGATCGGGGTTGTACACGAGCGCGGCGACGATCAGCGCGTCGAGCTGGCGATCGTTCAGTGCATGCCACCACGCGCTCGGTGCGGGCGACGCGGTGTCGACGCCAGTGGCCGGCGCACGCACGAAGGTCGATGCATCCGGTGCGGCGGGCGCGCCGTGGTAGTCGGGGCCGACCGTGCAGCCGGCGAGCAGGCACGCGGCCGCACACAGGGTGAGCGCGGGGCGGCGGGGCAGGGAGAAGGGTTTCATCGCGTATGACGGGTCAATGGCCGGACGACATCGGTTGCGGCCCGCGCGGCGTTCTCAGCAGCAGCGCGAGCGGCACGCAGGCGAGCAGCGCGAGGCCCAGCAGATAGAAGGTTTCGGAATAGGTCATCACGACGGCCTGGATCTGGATCTGCTGCGCCAGCTGACCGAGGGCGCGCAGGTTCGAATACGCGAGATCGCCGGTGTGCGCGAACCAGTTGGCCGCATAGGCCGACAGGCGATCCTGCCCGATCAGCGAGTTCGCGGTCACCGATTCACGCAGCGCGGCCGTATGGAAAGTCGTGCGCCGGTCGATCACGGTGCCGATGATCGCGAGCCCGATCGAGCCGCCGAGGTTGCGCGCCATGTTGTAGAGCCCGGCCGCATCGCCCGAGTCTTCGCGCGCGACGGCCGCCATCGACGCCTGGTTGAGCGGCATCATCGCGAGCATCTGCGCGAGGCCGCGGATCAGTTGCGACCATACGAAATCGTGGCCCACGCTCTGTGCGGTCAGGCTGATGTCGAGCATGCAGCTCAGGCAGAACAGCAGCAGCCCCGTGATCACGAGGATGCGGAAATCGACCTTGCCGAGCAGGCGCGGCAGGATCGGCATCACGAGAAAGGCCGGCAACCCCGACAGCAGCATGATCGCGCCAGCCTGTTCCGCGTTGTAGCCGGCGACGATCGCGAGGAACTGCGGCAGCAGGTAAGACACGCCGTACAGCCCGGCGCCGACCGCGGACACGATCACGATGACGCTCGCGTAGCGCGGGTTGCGCATCAGCGACAGCCGCATGATCGGCCGCTTCGCGAAGCGCTGCGACAGCGCGATCAGGACCATCCCGATGAACGACACGATGCTCAGCGTGACGATCATCTGCGATTCGAACCAGCGTTCGCGCTGGCCTTCCTCGAGCACGACGGTCAGCGAGCTGAGGCCGATCGCGAGGCCGAGGATGCCGAGCCAGTCCGCGTTGAAGAATGCGCTCCATTGCGGGCGGTCCGACGGCAGGCCGAACACCAGCAGGGCCATCAGCAGCAGGCACACCGGCAGGTTCAGGAAGAAGCACCAGCTCCAGTTCACGTTTTCCGCGAGCCAGCCGCCGAGCACGGGGCCGAACAGCGGCCCGAGCAGCACGATCAGGCCGAACAGCGTCATCCCGACCGGCAACTGCGACAGCGGCAATCGCGTGCGGATGATCGTCTGCGCGGTCGGAATCAGCGCGCCGCCGGTGAAGCCCTGGCCGATCCGGCCCGCGATCATCATCGGCAGCGAATGCGACCAGCCGCACATCATCGAGAATGCGATGAACAGCGCGGAGTTCGTCAGCAGGAAATTGCGCAGCCCGAACACGCGCGTGAGCCAGGCGGCGAGCGGGATCATCACGATTTCCGACATCAGGTAGCCGGTCGAGATCCACGTGCCTTCGGTGCCGGTCGCGCCGATTTCGCCCTGGATCTGCGGCAGCGCAGAATTCGTGATCGAGATGTCGAGCGTTGCCATCAGCGCGCCGAGCGCGCCGGCCGCGACCGCGATCCAGTCGGTCACGCTCGCGCGGCCTTCATGCGGCGGCAGGGGGATCGTGGCGGGCGTATCAGCCATGATGCTGCTCGTCGCGGGCCGAGCGCGTATCGACGTCGACCGTCACCGACAGCCCGGGCAGCAGCATGCGTTGCGCGCGGGCGTTCGCGGCGAGACGGATGCGCACCGGCACGCGCTGGACGATCTTCGTGAAGTTGCCGGTCGCGTTCTCGGGCGGCAGCAGCGCGAACTGCGCGCCGGTGCCGGGCGCGAAGCTGTCGACGACGCCGGACAGCGGGCCGTCCGGCAGCGCATCGACGTGCAGCTCGACGGGCTGGCCGATGCGCATGTTGCCGATCTGCGTTTCCTTGAAGTTCGCGACGAGGTAGATCGAATCGACCGGCACGACGGTCAGCAGGCGCGTGCCGGGCTGCACGTATTGCCCGACGCGCACCGTGCGATCGCCGACGCGGCCCGCGAGCGTGCTGCGCACGATCGTATTGTCGAGGTCGAGCTGCGCCTGCGCGGCGCTGGCCTGCGCGGCCTCGAGCTGCGCGCGCGCCTGCTGGAGCTGCGCGGTGAACGACGCGATCTGCGTGCGTGCGGCGGCGATCGACGCGTTGTTCGCGGCGAGTGTCGCCGCCGCCTGGTCGCGCGTGCTTTTCAGATCGGCCACGCGTTCGTGCGTTTCGGCGCCGGTCGCCGCGAGCGGCGCATAGCGCGTGTACTCGTCGCTTGCGTGCTGCGCGTTGATGCGCGACACCTTCGCCTGCGCGTCGGCCTGCTCGAGATTCGCGCGCTGCTGGCTGATGTCGGCTTCGGCGCGCGCGATATCGGCGCGGCGGGCGTCGACGGTCGCCTGCGCTTGCGCGAGCGCCACCTGGTACTGGCGGACATCGAGCCGCACGAGCGGATCGCCGGCCTTCACGGGCTGGTTGTCGCGCACGTAGACGTCGGTCACGTAGCCGGCGACCTTCGGTGCGGCGGTCATGCTGTCCGCCTGCAGGTACGCGTCGTTGGTGCTTTCGATGAAGCGGCCGACCGTCCACCAGCGGCCGAGCCAGACCGCGCCGCCGACGGCCGCGAGCACGGCGACCACGAGCAGGATGCGCCGCCTCGTTCCGCCGTTGCCGTTGCGCGGCGTTGTTTTGTTTTCCTGACGATCTGCTTTCTGTGGCGGGTCTTGTGGCGTCGACATGCGTGATCCAAATTATTCCAAGTGGAAGAATTATTCCAGTTGATAAAATTGTGTCAAGTAGAATGTGGATCGATCGAATGACGAGGAAGGCATGAACGAAGCGAAGAAGCTGCGCCGCACGTCGGCGGGCGGCTACGCGCGCGGCGACGAGACGCGCCAGCGGATCATCGAGGCGGCGATCGAACTGTTCGGCGAACGCGGGTTCGCGGGCGCGTCGACGCGCGAGATCGCCGCGATGGCGGGCGTGAACGCGCCGGCGCTCCAGTACTACTTCGAGAACAAGGAAGGCGTGTACCGCGCGTGCGTCGAGACGATCGCCGAGCACGGCTGGCAAGTGTTCGCGCCGGCGGTCGGCCATGCGCGGGCGATGCTCGACGGCCATGCGAGCGTCGATGCGCTGATCGATGCGTTCATCGGGCTGCTGCGTGCGCTGTCGGACCGGATGTTCACCGCGCCGAAGACGATGAACCAGCGGATGTTCTTCGCGCGCGAGCAGGGCGGCCAGGAGCCGGCGAGCGCGAGCGAGATCCTGATGACGCGCATGCGCAAGCCGCTGAACGACGTGAGCGCGGAATTGATCGGCCGCATCACGGGGCGGCCGGCCGACGATCCCGTCACGCGGTTGCGCGCGCTGAGCCTGTTCGGACAGATCACGGTGTTCCACATCGCGCAGCGTTCGGCGCTGCAGTTGCTCGAATGGGAGGCGTTCGAGGGCGAGCGCGCGGCGCTGGTGACCGACACGATTGCCGACCAGACGCGCGTGCTGCTCGAGCAATGGCATGCGCAGCGCGATGCGCATGCCTCCAGCGCGGAATCCGCTGCAAAGCGGGCGCAGGGTGCCGCGGCGAAACGACGTGCGGCGAAGCCGGGGGCGGTTCCGCCCGCCGCGAAAAGCACGACGCGCGTGAAGAAGCCTGCCGCGCGTTGAGCGCGGCGGGTCACCGGCTGGGGGCGATCAGCCTGGCTTGCGCTCCGCTCCGTCGGGCGATGGCGACGGCGCTGCCGTCTCGGCGGCATTCCGCGTGTCGGGGCGCGGGTCGTTTTCCTCGCTGCCGACCGGCCGCGATCCGTCCGCATAGGCGACGACGCTGCGCTGCGGATTGGCGATCCGGATTCCGCGTTCGCGGAACGTTTCCGCGATCCGCCGGTTGAATTCGCGCTGCACGCCCCAGCGTGCCGAGTCCGTACATTGCATCTGCCCGGCCAGCGCGAGCGCCGCGCCGTCGACCTGATCGATACCCCAGTAGCTGAAGTCCGACAGGATGCCGTCGTGGTATTTCGGATCGTCGCGCAACGCGGCGCCGATTTCCTTCAGCGTCGCGATCGCGCGGTCGATGTCCTCGCCGTACGCGATGCTCACCTTGACGGCCGCGTTGCCGAGCCCGCGATTCGTGTTGTTGACGGTCGTCACCGAGCTGAACGGGATCGTGTACAGCGACCCGTCGCCGGCGCGCAGCCGCACCGTGCGGATCGACAGGTATTCGACCGTGCCCGACACGCCGGCGAGCGTGACCCAGTCGCCGACCTGCATCGCGTTTTCCATCAGCAGGAAGATCCCGGTGATGAAATCCTGCACGAGCTTCTGCGACCCGAAACCGAGCGCG
>NZ_BCPP01000326.1:0-6743 GCF_016586125.1 Burkholderia sp. E168m23 | reverse complement strand
CCTTCCGGCATCGGCACGTACTCGCAGGCGGGCGCCCAATTCGGCTTCGAACTGCTGTGGTCGCTGTTGCTCACGTACCCGCTGATGACGGCCATCCAGCTGGTCAGCGCGCGAATCGGCCGCGTGACGGGCAAGGGTCTCGCGTCCAACATGCGCAAGCACTACCCGCCATGGCTGCTGTACGGGACGGTCGTGCTGCTGATCACGGCCAACGTGATCAACATCGCGGCCGACCTGTCGGCCATGGGCGCGGCCGTCAATTTGTTGCTGCCCGGCCCGCAGCAGCTCTACATCGTGTGCCTCGGCGGCGTGTCGGTCGCGCTGCAGGTTTTCGTCCCGTACGACCGCTATTCGCGATTGCTCAAATGGACGGCGCTGACGCTGCTCGCCTATGTCGCGGTCGCCCTCATCGTGCCGGTCAGCTGGGCGGAGGTCGGTCGCGCGATCGTGCAGCCCCACGCGCAGTTGAGCGCCGCGTATCTGACCACGCTCGTCGCCGTGCTCGGCACGACCATCAGCCCGTATCTGTTTTTCTGGCAGGCGTCCCAGGAAGTCGAAGAATTGCGCGCCGTGCCGGACGCGCGGCCGCTGCGGCGCATGCCGCACCAGGCGCCCGCCCAGTTGCGCCGGATCAGCTTCGACACGTGGTTCGGCATGGGCGTCTCGAACGTGATTGCCTTCTTCATCGTGCTGACGGCGGCGGCCACGCTCAACGCGCATCACATCGACGTCAAGACGTCGGCGGATGCCGCGCGGGCGCTCGAGCCGCTTGCCGGTCATTTCGCATACGTGCTGTTTGCGCTCGGCATCGTCGGCACCGGCCTGCTCGCGCTACCGGTGCTCGCAGGGTCGGCGGCCTATGCGGCGGCGGGCACATTCCGCTGGCGCAACAGTCTCGCGCTGCAGTTGGGCGTCGCGCCGGAATTCTATGCGGTGATCGTATTGGCGATCGTCGGCGGAATCGCATTCACGTTCATGCATTTCGACCCGATCCGCGCGCTTTACTGGAGCGCCGTCATCAACGGCGTGAGCGCCGTTCCGATCATGGTCGTGATGATGCTGATGGCGAGAAGCAAGCGGGTCATGGGCGAGTTTGCCGTCAGAGGCGCGCTTGCATGGGGAGGATGGATCGCGACGCTCGCGATGGCAATCGCGGCGATGGGCGTGTTCGTGCCCGGATAGAAGCGGCGGCGTGAATTCGAAGCTTTGCTGTTCGATGCGGCGCGCACCCGACCAGAGATCGAGCAACCGCTGCGGCACGTCGGCCGCCGGCAGCACGATATCGATGCGCGCCATGGCAATCGCGTGCCGAGGCATCTCCGCATGCTCGGCGTCGTCCGGTGTCTGCGCGAGCGTGATGTCCGCCAGCGTCCGAAAGAAGTGATCGATCGTGAACGGAGCATCGTCGACTGGTCCCGACTGTGGCAACGAAGGCAACCGTCCGACATCTCGAGCTGCATGCCCCGTGCGATCACGTAGATGTGGTTTTTTTCGATCGATACCGTGGACGTCACCTGATGCACCGGCATGCCCGTCGTGCGCTGCAGGACAGCGTCCATATGACTGACCTGCTTCGGCGCGAGATGGACGACGACGAACGCCATGTCCATGTTCGTCGGCGCACTCTAGAAAAGGTCTGCAACGCCGTCGTACCGCCCGCCGACGCGCCAATGCCCACTACCGGAAACGACAGATGGCTCTTCAACGTCGCGAGCGATGGAGGCCGCTCCTTGTGCGTAGGCGCTTGCCGTGCCATTGACTTCTCCTGAGGGTGTGGTGGGACATCGTGTACCGGACGCCGAGCGATAGCGGGTCGTCGCGCTCGTCCGGTCGTCCCACGATCCCGCCCGCGATACTGCCCCCTGTGCTTCCGTACGCAGTGTAGGGCGCCGGCAAGCGCGCGAGCGCGCCTGACTGAAGGCTTGCAATCCTCGTGTGGTAAAGGGCCCGGGGCATGTGCGCGCGGGGGCGTCGAGATACCCCGCAAAGACCGCCGCGGCCGCACGTCGGGGTGTCACCGGAACGTCATTCGTGCCGACATACCATCCACCTCGGCTTGCGAAACGCGACGGGTTTCCTCGACTGCCAGCGGGAACGAATCGTGCTCCCGCTTCGGGCCGTCGAAACCAATTTATTTTCTTTGACGAATACCGTATTAACAGCGAATATTCGCGTCGATCAAGCGATTAGTACCGCTCAAAAACAAAACGAAACGATGCTCGCTCATGCAATCGGGGACGTTACGCTGCTTCGCCAACAGATACCGAATCGAAGGGGAAGAAATGACGCCGTTTTCCCAGGATGTGAGCATCAAGCAAACCGCCGCCGTCTCCAAGGCAGCCACGCCGTCGCCCGTTTTCTGGAAAGCGGGGCCGCTCGTCGAAACCGCTCCGCCCGAGCCGAAATCCGCAACGCCGGACCTGCGCGATTTCTTCGCCGCCGCCGCGTTGCAAGGATTGCTGTCGCGCGACGCCGGGCGCAACGTGTCGACGATCGCCGACTACGAATCGAAGCGCGCGGTCAGCGCCTATCGGCTCGCCGACGAAATGCTGAAGGCGCGATGAACCAGCACGCCGGCCGGCGCTAGGCAGGCCCGCCGGCCACACGATCTTCAGCACGACGACGACGAACGCGGGCGTCATCGTGACGAGCCCGTGCGCCCAGGCCAGACTCCGGCACCCCATGAAGCCCCACCTGATCATCTGCCCGGCCATCGTGCCGACAAATGCAACCGCTTGAAAATCCGGCAGCACGCGATGCACGCTCGTACTGCAGCCGACGCCGCCCCTCCCGTGTGCCGCGTCCTTGCATCGGCGGCAGTCCGCTCCGTACGCGAGAAGCGACTCGTTGCGAACCGGTCGCGCCTTCGTCATCCGCACGGGATCGATTCGTGCTGTTTCGACACGGCGAATGTCGCGCAACCCTTTCCACGGAGATGCCATGTTCATCCACAACACACGGCTTCAGTACACGGTGCGCGTGGGCGCGCCAAATCCCGGCCTCGCCAACCTGCTGCTCGAGCAGTTCGGCGGCCCGCAGGGCGAACTCGCCGCCGCGATGCGCTATTTCACGCAGGCGATCACTGAAGAAGACCCCGGCCGCAAGGACATGCTGCTCGACATCGCGACCGAGGAACTCAGCCACCTGGAGGTGATCGGCTCGATGGCCGCGATGCTCAACCGCGGCGCCAAGGGCGAACTCGCCGAAGCGGTCGACGAACAGGCCGAGCTGTATCGCAAGCTGCACGGCGCGGGCAACGACAGCCACGTGACACAGGTGTTGTACGGCGCGGGCGCGCCATTGACCAATTCGGGCGGCGTGCCGTGGTCGGCCGCGTACATCGACACGATCGGCGAACCGACCGCCGACCTGCGCTCGAACATCGCGGCCGAAGCGCGCGCGAAGATCATCTACGAGCGGCTCATCAACGTGTCCGACGATCCGGATATCCGCGACGCGCTCGGCTTCCTGATGACGCGCGAGGTGTCGCACCAGATGTCGTTCGAGAAGGCGCTGTATGCGATCACCGCGAACTTCCCGCCCGGCAAGCTGCCGCCGAAGACGCCGTACGATCACGTGTACTTCCGGATGCAGCCGGACGCGGCGCCGCTGGTCGGCCCCTGGAACCACGGCGGCGAACTCGAAATCCGCCCCGCCGAACCGGCGGTCGATGGCGGCACCGGGATTCCGGAAGGCACGCTCGACGCGCAGCAAGCGGATGCCATCGAAGCGCTGGCGCAGCGACTCGCATCCGATCCGAACAGCGACCCGGTGACGGGCGCCGAACTCGGCGCGGGCCCGCCGGCCCTGCAGGGGCGCAAGCCAGGCAAGCCGGACAAGCCAGACGGCGCCTGAACGAAAGCTCGATGACGGGCGCCCGAGCGTGATCGCGGGCGTCTCTTAGATTTAATATGGATAACGAAATGGAAACAAGTGCCGTTGGGCGGGAGGGTTCTCGTCTATCAGCGTGTGACTTGGATGCCGACGCACCGTCCAGACGGCAGGAGCCGCATGCCTGATGCATCGCCGACCGTGCGCGCGCGTTCGACCCGCATCAGGCGCCCGCTTCGCCCGGCCCGGCCTGGTCGGTCTGGTCGGCCATCAGGTACTGAATGACCAGCGTCGGATCGGCGATGTCGAGAATCAGGCGGCGCATCACACGCTTGCGCATATGGTCGTCATCCAGCGTCCACGGCCCCGCCGCGTCACCGAGGTAGCGGCCGATCGCGCCGCGATGGTCGCCGTCGGGCGGCAGGCCGAGCCGCGCCGCGAGCAGGCCGGCGATGACGTCGTCGAGTTCGACGTGCAGCGGCCTGGAATCGATCGAAAGTTCGAGCTTCATGGTCGGTCTCGCAAACATGAAAAAGCGGCGCGGCGCGTCCCCACTGTCGCGCGCGCCGACCAAAGCCGCTCCGGCCAGCGGCTGTTCGACGATCGCAGGCAGGCCTGCGACGCCGGTCAGTAGCCGAGTTCGGGCGCGGGAGCCGACTCGGCGCTCTCCTCTTTCGGCGCCTGGGCGACGGTCGCATCGGTCGTCAGCACCAGGCTCGCGATCGACGCGGCGTTCTGCAGCGCGGTACGCGTGACCTTGGTCGGGTCGACCACGCCTGCGTCCACCAGATCGCCGTACTCGCCGGTCGCCGCGTTGTAGCCGAAGTTCCCTTTGCCTTCGAGCACCTTCGAGATCACGACCGACGGTTCGTCGCCGGCGTTGGCCGCGATGACGCGCAGCGGCGCTTCCAGCGCACGCAGCACGATCCGGATGCCGGCATCCTGGTCCGCATTCGCGCCCCGGATGTCGGACAGCGCCGCGCGCGCACGCAGCAGCGCGACGCCGCCGCCCGGCACGATGCCCTCCTCGACCGCTGCACGCGTCGCATGCAGCGCATCGTCGACCCGGTCCTTCTTCTCCTTCATTTCGACTTCGGTAACCGCGCCGACCTTGATCACCGCCACGCCGCCCGCGAGCTTCGCGACACGCTCCTGCAGCTTCTCGCGATCGTAGTCGCTCGTCGCTTCGTCGATCTGCACGCGAATCGACTTCACGCGCGCGTCGATGCGCGCCGCATCGCCCGCGCCGTCGATGATGATCGTGTCGTCCTTGCGCACCTCGACACGCTTCGCACTGCCAAGATCCTCCAGCGTGGCCTTGTCGAGCTGCTTGCCGGTTTCCTCCGAGATGACGGTCGCGCCGGTCAGGATCGCGAGATCCTCCAGCATGGCCTTGCGTCGGTCGCCGAAGCCCGGCGCCTTGACGGCGGCGACCTTCAGGATGCCGCGCATCGAATTCACGACGAGCGTCGCGAGCGCTTCGGCCTCGACGTCCTCGGCCACGATCAGCAGCGGCTTGCCGGCCTTGGACGCCGCTTCGAGAATCGGCAGCAGGTCGCGGACACTGGAAATCTTCTTGTCGTGCAGCAGAATCAGCGCGTCGTCGAGATAGGCCGCCTGCTTCGCCGGATCGTTGATGAAATACGGGCTCACGTAACCGCGATCGAACTGCATGCCTTCGACCACGTCGAGTTCGTTCTCGAGCGACTTGCCGTCCTCGACGGTGATCACGCCGTCCTTGCCGACCTTCTCCATCGCGTCGGCGATGATCTTGCCGATCGCCTCGTCCGAGTTCGCGGAAATCGCGCCGACCTGCGCGATTTCCTTGTGGGTCGAAATCGGTCGGGACAGCTTGCGCAGCTCGTCGAGCACCGCGCCGACGGCCTTGTCGATGCCGCGCTTCAGATCCATCGGGTTCATGCCGGCCGCGACGTGCTTCATGCCTTCCTGCACGATCGCCTGCGCGAGCACGGTGGCGGTGGTGGTCCCGTCGCCGGCCACGTCGGCCGTCTTCGACGCGACCTGCTTGACGATCTGCGCGCCCATGTTCTCGAAGCGGTCCTTCAGCTCGATTTCCTTCGCGACCGACACGCCGTCCTTCGTGATCACCGGCGCGCCGAAGCCGCGCTCGATCACGACGTTGCGGCCTTTCGGGCCGAGCGTCACCTTCACCGCGTCGGCCAGCACGTTCACGCCCTTGACGATCTGCTGGCGCGCGCCATCGCGAAATTTCACGTCTTTTGCAGTCATTTTCTTGCTCCGGATACAGTCGTTGAACGGGATGCCGCGCGCAGCGGGTACACACCCGTGCGACGCGGTCGAATCGGCATTCAGGCCGCTTTCCTGGCGGCCGGCGATTCGGGTTCGAGCACGCCCATGACGTCCTCTTCGCGCATCACGAGCAGTTCCTCGCCGTTCACCTTCACGGTCTGGCCTGCATATTTGCCGAAGAGAACCTGGTCGCCGACCTGGAGCTGCAGCGGGCGCTGCGAGCCGTCCTGGAGCAGCCGGCCGCTGCCGACTGCAATCACTTCACCCTGCTCGGGCCGTTCGGCGGCCGAATCGGGAATCACGATGCCGGAGGCCGTCGTCCGCTGCTGTTCGATTCGCTTGACGATAACCCGGTCGTAGAGGGGACGAATCTGCATTTTCATCTCCTGAGCGATGAGATCACCTGAAAAAGGGAATCCGTCGGCGCATGCACGCGCAAGGGCTGCGCTGCGCCGGCGTGCCATCGATTGGCGAAAAGCGAAATAGTGGCGGGCAGGCACGCTTCAAGAGGGTGACGAACGCCCAATATGTAACAAAATGTTTCATCGCGAAATCGGCGTTCGCACGACCGGCGGTTGTGTCGAGAGGCTCTCCGTGACGAGCGGCAACACGGCCTCGACGGTCACTGCTGCGGGCCACGC
>NZ_BCPP01000325.1:0-6758 GCF_016586125.1 Burkholderia sp. E168m23 | reverse complement strand
TATGGCGTCGCCAGGGGCGTCAGGTAAATAGTGCCATTGCAGGTTGGACGCTGATGCAAATGCACTACTCGACGCGTCATCGATGCGCACGATTTGTGCCCGGTGCCGGTTGCGTGGCGGCGTCGTCCAGCGCGACGTCGATGACGACGGGATCGTGGTCCGACGAGCGGTAGGCGTCGGGTGCGTAATAAGCCGATCGTTGCGCGGACGTTTTGTAATCGGGCACGGGTTGCAAGACCACCGGTTCGTCCGCGTTGATGTGCCAGAACCGCACGGCCTTCACGCGCGCGGCGAGCGCCGGCGTGGCAAGCGCATGGTCGAGATTGCCGGCTTCGCCGCGAAATACGTAGCTGTACGCAGCATCGCCGACGAAGCGCACAACCAGGTTCGCGTAGCCGCGCGCTTCGAGCGTGCGAAGCGGGTCTTCCTTCGCATAACTGTTCAGATCGCCGATCAGCAGCACGCCGTCGGCCGCGATGCCCGTCGGCGAGGTGGCGAGCCAGTCGGCGACGCGTGCGGCCGCCCGCGTGCGCGCCGCGTTCCAGCAGCCCTGGCCGTCGGACTGGTCGAGATTGGCGCCGCTCGCATGCGGGCAGTTCTTCGACTTCAGGTGATTGACCGCGACGGTGAACGTGCGTGTGCCGTCGATGCGCCGGAACGTCTGCGCGAGCGGCGGGCGGTGGCGGCCGCCGAGTGCGACGGTGACGGCGCGCCCGACCGGCTCGACCGTGCGGCTGTCGTACAGCAGCGCGACCGCGATCGCGTCGCGGCCCAGCCGCGCCGTGCCGGGATCGACCGCGCGCCAGCCGTCGCCGAGTTGCGCGGCGAGCCGACGGATGGCGCTCGTGTCGCCGTGGCCGTTGTTCGCGATTTCCATCAGCCCGATCACGTCGGCGCGCAGCGCGCGCAACGACGCGACGATCTTCGCTTCCTGCCGCGCGAACGCGGCGGGCGTTTTCGCGCCGCGGTTGCCCGGCGCGTCGAATCCGCCGCCATGGCCGTCGCCGTTGAAATAATTGAAGACATTGAACGACACGATGCGCACGTCGGCATCAGGATGTCGGGCCGGTGGCGCGGGACGCGGGTTCGCCGCGGCATCGAACACGGGCGCCGCGCCGGCCACCGGTTGCAGCCGCCATGCGCCGTAGCGCCATTCGAGCACGCCTTCGACGCCGCGTACGGTGGTGCCCGCGCGCAGCGTGTTGGCGGCGCTTAGCGCGGGCGGCGGATAGCGGACGGTCGCCGGGTCGCGGCGGCTCGAGCCGTCGTCGAGCACGATGCGGTTCAGTGCGTTGGCCGCGGCCTGCGCGGCAGCGTCGGCCGGCGGCGCGACCTGGGTCGGCACGCGCAGCCGGCCGTTGCTCAGCACGATGCTGCCGTAGCGACCGAGTGCGTAGGTATCGCTGACCGTCAGCGTTTGCGGCAGGCGTACGCGCATGGCTTCGTGCGCGGCCAGGACGGCAAGCGACGCGACGGGCAGCGTGAGCGTCGCCGGTGTGACCGTCTGCCCGCGTGCGCAAACGGCCATGCGGCTCGTCAGCGTGAATTGCGTCCGGCCGTATTTCTCGTCGACCTTGCCGGTCAGATGCACGAGGTCGCCGGGCGTCGCGCGCGTGTTCGGTGCGTAGACGAACAACCCTTCCGGGACGCCCGGCCGGCGCTGCCGCTGCGCGTCGGCCTGCTGGACGAAGAAGCCGCCCAGGCCGTCGGCGCCGCCGAACGCCGCGGTGACGACCGCTTCGATCGACGTCGTTTGCCCGGCGAGCGGCGACGGCCCGCCGCCGCGCCGGAGCTCGGCAATCGCCGTGGCCGCACCGCCGCAGCCGCTGCTGACCGGCAGTGCAGCGGCGGCGGCCGGCGGGGCGAGGAGCGCCACGGACAGCACGGCGGACAACACCACGAACAGCGCAACGGCAGAGAGGGGAAGCGGGCGTGACATGAGACGGTCCACAGGATGAAAATCCGACAGTTCGGGACCGCATCTTGAAGGCAAAATGTCAGGCTGCGGCCGAAATGGCCGTCCGGCCAGTGCCGGTTGGCCAACGATGCGGCAAGCCGCTCGGCGGCTGTTACGCTTTCGCACCGGGCGTCGTGTGCCGCTCGCCCGGCGCATGTCGCCGCGCCCCGTCCCCACAGGAGAAATCCATGTCTTACATGCTGTTGATTGTCGAACCGACCGAACAGCGCGCCGAGCGCACGCTCGACGAAGGCCAGGCGCTTTATGCGCGGATGGTCGATTTCGCCGAGTCGCTGAAGGCGCGCGGCGTGCTGCGCGGCGTCGAGTCGCTGGAGCGGTCCGAACGCGGCACGCGCGTGCAGGTGCGCGACGGCGAGACGCGGCTGCTCGACGGCCCGTTCGCCGAGGCGAAGGAGATGGTCGGCGGCTTCTTCCTCGTCGACGTCCCCACGCGCGAAGAAGCGATCGAGATCGCGCGCCAGTGCCCGGCCGCGCAATGGTGCACGGTCGAGGTGCGCGCGGTCGGCCCGTGCTTCCTGTGAACGTCGCGACTCGGTATTTACCCTGATTTGTCGTGGCGCGTGTCGATCCGGCCGTCTTTCGTCCGTCGTCCGGATAAGGCGCCGCGGAACGGGCGCCGCCTTCCACCGACGACAAGGAGTAAACGATGCGATTCATGATCATGATCCGGGCGAACGCCGTCAGCGAATCCGACGCGTTGCCGGACAACCGGCTGGTCGAGGCCATGACGGTCTATCACGAGGAACTGGCGAAGGCCGGCGTGCTGCTCGACGCCAACGGCCTGAGGCCGAGCGCCCACGGCTGGCGGGTGCGCTACACCGGCGGCAAGGGCACGGTGATCGACGGCCCGTTCGCCGAAACGAAGGAACTGATCGCCGGCTATACGCTGATCCAGGTGCGCTCGCGCGACGAGGCGCTCGAATGGACGCGCCGGTTCCCCGCGCCGTTCGGCGCCGAGCTCGATTGCGAGATCGAGGTGCGGCCGCTGTTCGAGCTCGACGACCTCACGCCGAGCGACGCGGTCGAGCGGTTCCGCGATCTCCACGTCGGCCGCAGCCACGCCTGAATCCAACCTCACCGGGAGCACCCGTCATGCACAAGATGGTTTTCATCAACCTGCCGGTAGCCGACCTGCCGCGCGCGAAGACGTTCTACCAGGCGCTCGGCTTCGAGGTCGTGCCGGCCTATACCAACGAGCAGGCCGCGTGCATCCAGATCAGCGACACGATCTTCGCGATGCTGCTCGTGCGGCCGTTTTTCCAGACCTTCACCGACAAGACCATCATCGATCCGGCGACGCACATCCAGGTGCTGTCGTGCCTGTCGTGCGACAGCCGCGCCGAAGTCGACACGCTCGTCGCGAAGGCGCTGGCGGCCGGCGGGGCCGCGCCGCAGGCGCCGCGCGAGTACCCGAACATGTACGGCCACGGGTTCACCGATCCGGACGGCCATACGTGGGAGCTGATGGCCATGCCGCTGGATGCGTCGGCCCAGGGGCAGGCGTCGTGACGCATGAGGCGACGCATCGTGCGATCGAAGCGGTCTGGCGAATCGAGGCGCCGAAAATCATCGCGCGGGCCGCGCGGGTGGTGCGCGACGTCGGCGTGGCCGAGGAACTGGCGCAGGACACGCTCGTCGCGGCGCTCGAGCACTGGCCCGTCGACGGCGTGCCCGACAACCCGGCCGCCTGGCTGATGACGGCCGTGAAGCGGCGCGCGCTCGACCGGGTCCGGCAGGAGTCGCTTCATGCGGCGAAGCGCGACCAGCTCGGCCACGAGATGGACGCGCTCGAGGCGCACGTCGTCCCCGACATCGCGGACGCGATCGCCGATGCGGGCGACGACGACATCGGCGACGACCTGCTGCGGCTGATCTTCACGTCGTGCCACCCGGTGCTGTCGACCGACGCGCGCGTCGCGCTGACGCTGCGGCTGCTCGGCGGGCTGACGACGGGCGAGATCGCGCGCGCATTCCTGACGCCGGAGCCGACGATCGCGCAGCGGATCGTGCGCGCGAAGCGCACGCTCGCGGCGGCGCACGTGCCGTTCGAGGTGCCAGCGGCCGATGCGCGGCCGGCGCGGCTCGCGTCCGTGCTCGAAGTGATCTACCTCGTGTTCAACGAAGGCCATGCGGCGACTGCCGGCGACGACTGGATGCGTCCGGCGCTGTGCGACGAGGCGTTGCGCCTCGGCCGCGTGCTGGCCGGGCTGGCGCCGGACGAAAGCGAAGTGCTCGGGCTCGTCGCGCTGATGGAACTGCAGGCGTCGCGCATGCATGCCCGCGTCGACGCGCAAGGCCGGCCCGTGCTGCTGCTCGACCAGGACCGCAGCCGCTGGGATCCGTTGCTGATCCGGCGCGGCCTCGCGGCGCTGGAGCGGGCGACGAAGCTCGGCGGCGTGCGCGGGCCGTATGCGCTGCAGGCCGCGCTCGCCGCGTGCCATGCGCGTGCGCGACAGGCGGCGGACACGGACTGGGCGCAGATCGTCGCGCTGTATGACGCGCTCGCCGAAGTCGCGCCGTCGCCGGTCGTCGAACTCAATCGCGCGGTGGCGGTGGGGATGGCGTTCGGGCCGGCCGCGGCGCTCGAACTCGTCGACGTGCTGCGCGACGATCCGGCGCTCGCGCGCTATCACTGGCTGCCGAGCGTGCGCGGCGATCTGCTCGCGAAGCTCGGCCGTGCCGACGAGGCGAAGCTGGAGTTCCGCCGCGCGGCGGAGTTGACGCGCAACGAACGTGAGCGCGAGTTGCTGCTCAAGCGTGCGATGGATGCGTGACGCGCTGCCGTATGACGCATTCTCTATGACGCACGACGCACGACGCACGACGACCGCGCCCAGTCCATCTTCCCGGCCGTCCGCCCACCGCCCGCGCAGCACACTATCGCCCGCATTGAAAAAGCCTATTGGGGGATGCGAACTTGAGCGCCTAGATTGAAGAGCACGATGCGCGCCCGGTGCATGCATCGTTCCCCACATATCTGATCGGCCCGGCGTCGCACGCGGCCGCGCCGACTCGAACGGAGGCGCAAATGGCTCAGCTCAAGGGCAGCAAAACCGAAGAGAACCTGAAGGCCGCATTCGCGGGCGAATCGCAGGCGAACCGGCGCTATCTGTATTTCGCTTCGAAGGCCGACGTCGAGGGGCAGAACGACGTCGCCGCGCTGTTCCGCTCGACCGCCGAAGGCGAAACCGGCCATGCGCACGGCCATCTCGAATATCTGGAAACCGTCGGCGATCCGGCCACCGGCTTGCCGTTCGGTTCGTCGCGGCTGAATCTCGAATCGGCGATCGCCGGCGAAACGCACGAATACACCGACATGTATCCGGGCATGGCGAAGACCGCGCGCGACGAAGGTTTCGACGAAATCGCGAACTGGTTCGAGACGCTCGCGAAGGCCGAACGCAGCCACGCGAACCGCTACACGAAGGCGCTGGACAGTCTCGTCGACTGACGGGCCGCCGCGCGGCCTCCCGGCAGCGCCGCGTGACCGGCTCGCGGCCGGCTGTTCGTTCCGTCGCCGCCCGCACCGTGCGGGCGGTGCGCTTGCGCACATGCGCGCCACGCGGGAGCGCCCCATGCCCCACAAGGAAGGCAGTCTCGAAGCGCCGACCCGGCATCCGCTCGACTGGCAGTCCGAAGCGTTCTACGACCAGGCGGCGATTGATGCGGAAATGACGCGCGTATTCGACATTTGCGCCGGCTGCCGGCGCTGCGTGTCGTTGTGCGGCGCGTTCCCAGCGCTGTTCGACCTGGTCGACGACACGCCGATGGGCGACGTCGAGGAAGTGCCGAAGGCCGCGTTCGGCAAGGTCGTCGACCAGTGCTATCTGTGCGATCTCTGCTACATGACGAAATGTCCGTACGTGCCGCCGCACGCATGGAACGTCGATTTCCCGCACCTGATGCTGCGCGCCAAGGCCGCGCGCTACAAACGCGGCGAAGCGCCGCTGCGCGACAAGGTGCTGTCGAATACCGATGCGCTCGGCCATTTCGCGGGCATTCCGGTCGTCACGCAGACGATCAACGCGGTGAACCGCACGCCGCCCGCGCGCCACGCGCTCGAAGCGGCGCTTGGTGTCGATCGCCATGCGTGGCTGCCGGAATTCGCGCCGCGCACGTTCCGGCGCGCCGCCACGCGCTCGGACGACCCGCCCGTGCGCGACGGCGAACGCACGCCCGGCAAGGTCGCGATCTACGCGACGTGCTACGTGAATTTCAACGAGCCGGGAATCGGCCACGACCTGCTCGCGATCCTCGCGCACAACGAGATCCCGTACGAACTCGTCACGCGCGAAGCGTGCTGCGGGATGCCGCTGCTCGAGCAGGGCAATCTCGACGGCGTCGCCGCGAAGAAGGCCATCAACATCCCGGTGCTCGAGCGCTACGCGCGCGAAGGCTATGCATTGATCGGCGCGATTCCGAGCTGCGTGCTGATGTACAAGAGCGAGCTGCCGCTGATGTTCCCCGGCGACGCAGCCGTGCGCGCGGTGGCCGACGCGTTCTGGGACCCGTTCGAATACGTGATCGCGCGGCACCGCGACGGGTTGCTCAAGACCGATTTCAAGACCGGCCTCGGCACCGTGTCGTATCACGTGCCGTGCCACGCGCGCGTGCAGAACATCGGCCGCAAGACGGCCGATGCGCTGTCGCTGGTGCCCGATACGCGCGTGAACGTCGTCGAGCGTTGCTCCGGCCATGCGGGCACGTTCGGCGTGAAGAAGGCATTTCACGCGGACGCGATGCGGATCGGCGCGCCGGTGTTCAAGGCGATGGCCGAGCC
>NZ_BCPP01000324.1:0-6774 GCF_016586125.1 Burkholderia sp. E168m23 | reverse complement strand
CGCGGCATTGTCGAGTGCGATCGTACTGGCTGCCTGCGGCGGCGGCGACGACGTCACGTCGACCGGCACGATCGCCGCGGCCGTTCCCGCGCCGCCCGCCGACCCCGGCTTCGTCGACAGCGCGCCGATCCCGAGCGCACCCGCTTTCGTCGACAACGTCGCGACCAACCAGCGCGGCGATGCGCGCTATGCGACGCTGTCGACCAACGCCGCGGTGCGCGTGTTGAGCCGTTTCCTCGATCTGTGGCAGCCGGCGACGATGCTGGTCGACGCGGGCGTGAGCGCGCCGGCGAACGGCGCGTTCCCGGCCATCTCGCCGTCGACGTGCTCCGGACTGCCGAACAGCGGCGTGCCGTGCGGCACGATCCTGAACGATGCGGTGCTGTCGGCCAACGTGCAGTACGTGATCAACGCGACGACCGCGCGTACGCCGCAACAGGCCGATGCCGCGTACTACGACGACCGGCGCGGCAAGGGATACAGCGTGACCGACGGCATGGGCCCGCTCACCGCCGCGTGGCGCACCGCGGCCCAGCAGACGACCAGCATCACCAGCGTGCCCGCCGATGCGACGACCGTGCTGTACAACGATTCCGGCAACAACGTCGGCGTCGGCAGCAGCAGCGGCAACGCCAGCTTCGGCAAGGTCGTCGACCTGCTCAACGAAATGGGCAACAACGCGTCGACCGAGCCGTCGAAGCGCTTCTTCAAATACGCGCGCCCGTACCGCTGGAGCACGAGTGTGGTCGTCGCGCCGACGCTCGTGCCGGCCGAAAGCACGACGCCCGCGACCGACGGCGGCTTCGTCAGCGGCCACACGGCCGAGGCTGTGCGCGATGCGACGACGATGGCGTGGCTCGTGCCGGAACGCTTCCAGGAAATGCTCAGCCGCGGCCTCGAACTGGGCGAGAACCGGATTCTCGCCGGCATGCATTCGCCGCTCGACGTGATCGGCGGGCGCATGCTCGCGCTGGCCCTCAGCGCAGCGAACCTGACCGCGTACGCCAGCGACGCGCAGGCCGCCTACACGCAAGCGCATCAGACGCTGCAGCAACTGACCGGAACGAGCGCCACGACCTTCTCCGCATTCGCGCACTCGGGCACGACGGCCACCGACCGGTTCGCCGACTACACGGCGAACAAGACCGCGTTCCTGCGCCGCATGACCTTCGGCTTCGGCGCGATCGAATCGACGAACGCACCGCCGGTCGTGCCTAAGGGCGCGGAGATCCTGCTGCAGACGCGCTTCCCGTACCTGAGCGCCGACCAGCGGCGCGTCGTGCTGAAGACGACCGAGCTGCCGTCCGGCTATCCGGTCATGGACGACGCGGAAGGCTGGGGGCGCCTGAACCTGTTCGCGGCGGCCGACGGCTACGGCGCGTTCAACGGCAACGTGATCGTGTCGATGGATGCGTCGCAGGGCGGGCTCAATGCCGCCGACCTGTGGCGCAACGACGTCGCGGGCGCCGGCAAGCTGACGCTGCAAGGCAGCGGCACGCTGACGCTGGCAGGCAACAACGCCTACACGGGCGGCACGCAGGTGAGCGGCGGCACGCTGGCGGCCGCGTCCGCGACGGCGTTCGGCAAAGGCGACGTGTACGTCGGCCCGGGCGGCAGCGTGCGAATCGCGGCCGCCGCGCCGGTGACGATCGCGACCCGCTACACGCAGCTCGACAACACGACGCTCGAACTCGACATCGACGGCAACGGCGGCGGGCGGCTGCGCGTGGGCGGGCCGCTCACCGTCGCGGGCGGCACGCTGCACGTGAAGTTCGTGAACGGCTACGCGCCGAAGGCCGGCGATACCATCGCGCTGATCGACGGCGCGGCGGCGGCCGCGAAGTTCACGACGGTGACGGTCGACGGGTTCAAGGCCACGCCGGTGTACACCGCGACGGGCGTGTCGATCACGTTGTCGGCGGCATAACCGGCGCGGACGATCGATCCTGCAACGGTGCCGCCCCCGGGCGGCTTCGGCTTCGGCTACGCGAAGCGACCGGAGGCTGCCATGCCGGCGCCGTCCGGGCCAGATCGCGTACCGAAGCGCCGTTGCAACTCGATGATCGTCGGCAGGTTGAAATCGTGGACGTCCGGCGTGGCGCCGCCCTGCCGCCGGCTCACCTCGACACAGAGTTCCAGCGCACGCGCGCGCGTCTCGGCGAGCAAGCGCAGCGCCTCGCCGAGCAAGCCCTTCTCCAGTTCCGACAGCGAGCCGTCGTGACCGGTTTCGCCGATCGCCGGCTCGCTCATGCTGGTTTCCATCGCGGCTCCTCCTTCGCTGTCCGATTGCGCACGCGGTCGCACGCCGCCTTTCGCGTCACATGACCGCGCCGCGCAGCCACGGCACGAACTCGCGTTCGCCGATGCCGTTGTCCTCGCTGCGGGATCTGCGTCCGGAGGCGACGTCGAGCATCAGCCGGAACAGCCGCTCGCCCGCTTCGCCGACCGAGAGCGAACCGGCGACGATCCCGCCGCTGTCGAAATCCATGTCCGACTGCATCCGCTCGAACAAGCCGGTCGTCGTCGCGATCTTGATCGTCGGTACCGGCTTCGAGCCGAACACCGAACCGCGGCCCGTCGTGAAGCACACGAGATTCGCGCCGCCGGCGATCTGCCCGGTGGCCGACACCGGGTCGTAACCGGGCGTATCCATGAACACGAGCCCGGCTTGCCGCACCGGCTCCGCATAGTCGTAGACCGCGCGCAGCGGCGAGCGGCCGCCCTTCGACACCGCGCCGAGCGATTTCTCGAGAATCGTCGTGATGCCGCCGGCGAGGTTGCCGGGCGACGGGTTGTTGTTCATTTCGCCGCCGTTGTCGGCGACGTAGCGCTCCCACCACTGCAACCTGCCGAGCAAGCGCTCGGCCACGTCGCGCGAAGCTGCCCGCGCGATCAGCAAATGCTCCGCGCCGTAGATCTCGGGCGTCTCGGACAGAATCGCGGTGCCGCCGTTGCGGACCAGCAGATCGACTGCCGCGCCGAGCGCCGGATTCGCGGTGATGCCCGAGTAGCCGTCGGACCCACCACACTGCAGGCCGACCGTCAGCCGCGAGGCCGGCACGGCGCTGCGACGCGCGCCTTCGGCCCGCTCCAGCAACTCGCGCACGATCGACACGCCTTTGGCCACGGTGTCGCGCACCCCGCCCTCGTCCTGGATGACCAGCGTGCGCACGGTGCCCGGCGATGCCGCATCGAGCCGTTGCGCGAGCGCGCCGACCTGGTTGACCTCGCACCCGAGGCCGACGAGCAGCACGCCGGCGAAATTCGGGTTGCGCGCATAGCCGACGAGCGTGCGCCGCAGCAGTTCGATGCCGTCGCCGGTCGCCGACATGCCGCAGCCGCTCTGATGGGTGATCGCGACGACGCCGTCGACGTGACCGAACGCATCGAGCGCGCCGTGCCGGTATGCATCGGCGATCGCATGACACACGCTCGCCGAACAGTTGACGCTCGCGATCACGCCAACGTAGTTGCGGGTCCCCACGCTGCCGTCGGGCCGCACGAATCCGTCGAAGGTATCGCGGCGATCCGCGGCAACGTCGTGCGTGCCGCCGACCGACCCGTCATCGTGCGCATGCCGCTCGGGCATCCCGACGTTGTGCACGTGAACATGCTCGCCCGCGGCGATGTCGCGCAGCGCGACACCGATCGGCTGCCCGCATTTGACGATCGTGTCGCCGCGCGCGATCGGCGCGGTGGCGATCTTGTGGCCGGCCGGTATCGCGGCCGCCGGCCGCAGCGGTGCGCCGTGTACGTCGACCGGCACCTCCGGCGCGAGCGCGTCGAGTGCGACGGCGACGTTGTCGTTGCGGTGAAGAATCACGATGGTCGGTTGCTTCACGATGCATCTCTCCCTGTCATTGCGATGGCCGCCGGCTCATAGCGGGCGACGAGTTGCCGTAACCGTGGCTGTTCAGTCTGCACCGCCAGCGAATCCGCGAGCGCGAGCAGCGGCTCGATCCGCCGCGCCACCTTCTCCCGATGGTTGATTGCGATATCGGCGATGCGATGCGCAAGAAACGGATTGAGAAAGCGCTCGCGCACGCTGTCGACGTAGCGTTCCGCCGTGTCGCGCAAGCCCAGCGCGACGAAAACCGGCGCGACTTCATCGCGCCACACGGCTTCGAGACCGTCGCGCAGCCGCGCATCGTTCATCGCGTCCAGCACCGTTTCCGATGCGTCGCGCCCTGCCGCGAGCCACTGCTCCGCGAGCCAGCTGTGCCCGAGATTGAGGAAGAACAGCTTCAGGCGCTCGTGGCCGCGCAAATCGTCGGTGACGACGATCTGCGCATGCGTGCACGGCAGCGCCATATCGGCACGCCGTTCGATCGCCCATAGCGCGTAGGGCTCCGCGATCGCGCCGACCGGATGCAGCGGCTCGGACACGATGCGGTCGACGAGCGAGTTGACCCATACGCAGCGGTTGCCCAGATAGTCGGCGAACGCGTCGGGCAGCCGCCACTGGCGCGCGAGGCCCAGCACGATGTCGCGCAGCGTGTCGCCGTTGTTCGTCACCAGTTCGCAAGGCAGCACGGTGACGCCATCGCCGGGCCGCACCTGCCAGCGCGCGTGCAGCAGCGCGAGCAGCTTCGCCGGAAAGCCGTGCGGTGCGTGCGCCGGTTGGGCCAGCAGGTCCACCGTGTCGCGCGGATCGGGGCGATACCCTGCGTCGCCGGTGTTCGACACGATCACGCGCACCGTCTCGATCGCGGCACCGCGGATCTCCGCCCAGTCCCGCTCGGCGTCCCACGCGCGCTGCACGGCGCGGCACTCGACGACTTCGTCGACCACGACGCCGTGCTCGCGCCCGCGAATCCGCACCGGATAGCGACCGGTGGCGCGCAGCGCGTCGATGCGGGCGCGGCTGGCCGGATTGCCGGTCGTCTGCACGATGCCGATGCCGCCCATCGCGTTGCCGTCGTCCAGCGCCTGGGACACGAACAGGTCGACGTGCGCCAGCAGGAAGCGGCTCGTGCCGAACTGCAGGATCGGCGGCATCATCGCGTGCGCTCCGCGTGCCGGATTCGATCGTTCAGCATTCGACGAGCGCCTTCACGACGGTCTGCCCCGCCTCCAGCAGGCGCGGCAGCGCATCCGGCACCTCCTCGAGCCGCATCCGGTGCGTGTTCAGCGCGCGGTCCGGAATGCGCCCCGCACGCATCGCGTCGAGCACTGTCGCGAAATCCTCGGCGGTCGCATTGCGGCTCGCGAGCAGCGTGGTTTCCCGCTTGTGGAATTCCGGGTCCGAAAACGCGACATGCCCGCGCACGATCGAGATCAACGTGTACTTGCCGCCGTGCGCGACGAACTCGAAACCGCGATTCATCGCATCGAGGTTGCCGGTCGCGTCGAATACCGCATCGAAATACTCGCCGTTCGTCAACGACGCGAGACGCGCTGCGTCGTCTTCCCCCACCTCCACCGTCGCATCGACCGTGAGATGCTGCCGGCAAAACGCGAGCCGATCCGCCCGCGTGTCGAGGCATGTGACGTCGGCGCCGCGCAGCTTCGCGAAGATCATCGCCGCCATGCCGATCGGCCCGGCGCCGACAATCAGCGCCCGCTGTCCGGCACGGACGTCCGCGCGCCGCACCGCATGCGCGCCGATCGCAAGGAATTCCAGCATCGCCGCCTGGTCGAGCGAAATGCCGTCGGCCTTGTGAACGAACTGCGCGGGCACGCTCAGGTATTCGGCGAGCGCGCCGTCGCGATGCACGCCGAGCACCTTGATGTTGACGCAGCAGTTCGTGTTGCCGTGGCGGCAGGCGACGCAGTGTCCGCACGACAGATACGGCATCACGTACACCGCGTCGCCCACGCCGAGACCCGACTCCGGTTCCGCCTCGACGACGACCGCGGAAAGCTCGTGCCCCATCACGCGCGGATAGTCGAGGTACGGCTGGTTGCCGGTGAAGATGTGCAGGTCGGTGCCGCAGATGCCGACCCGTTGCACGCGCAACAGCACTTCGCCGCTGCCGCGCACGGGCAGTTCGCGCTGCTGCACGCGCAGCACGCCGGGGGATTCGCAGATCACGCTGAGCATGTCGGTTTTCCTTTCGTTCGGTTTCATTCGTCGTGGCGTGCGGTGTCGATCCGGTAGAAGCGCCGTGCGTTACCGCCGAAGAGGTCGGGCAATGCCGCGGAGCCGAGCAACCGTGCGCAATCGTCCTCGCACGCAGCCAGCCATTCGCCGTAGCCGCCGCATGCCGACGCCAGCCGCAGCACCGGCCAGTCGCTGCCCCACATCAGGCGCGTCGGCCCGAACAGTTCGGCCAGCGCGTGGACATACGGCCGCGTGCGCGTGCGGACGGCATCGGGGCCGGCCGACGGCCCCGCTTCGGTCCAGAGACCGGACAGCTTGCAATGAAGGTTCGGCAGGCTCGCGAGCCGGCTCATCGCGGACAGCCACGGCTGCAATTCGCCGCGCTCGATGAACGGCTTCGCGCCGTGGTCGATCACGATCGGCAGTTCGGGATGGCGCCGCGCGAACGCGTATAGCGCGTCGAGATGACGCGGCATCACGAGTGCATCGAAACGCAGCCCGTGCTCGAGCATCGCGGCGACCGCGCGATCCAGGCGCGGATCGTCGATCCACGCGTCGTCGGGCAGATCCTGCAGCATCGGTCGCAAGCCGCGCGCTTTCGGTGCCGCCGCGAACGCCGCGATCCGCGCCGGTGCGTCGTCGGCCTTCAGGTCGACCCAGCCGACCACGGCGCCGACGGTCGGCGTTTCATTCGCGAGATCGAGCAGAAAACGCGTGTCGGCTTCACTCGG
>NZ_BCPP01000323.1:0-6780 GCF_016586125.1 Burkholderia sp. E168m23 | reverse complement strand
TTTTGTGCTTCGATCGCGACACGGACGAGCGGACTACCGTTGACAGGGGAGCTTGGGGGTTCGATACGCAGCAAAAAGTCGAAGTACTGTTCCGTGAGCTTCCCGAGCTGTTCCTGTGCAGCGCCGAGCCTGAGCAGACATTGTGCATCCCAGTTCATACCGACAACGAGCTCGCTCGTCACACCATTCCATTCGCTAATGAGAATCGCGGCGACGCGGGCGTTTTCCTCGGCAAACCGCTCCACGCGTTGCTCGATATAGCGCACGTCGTCACGCACCAGCGTGCCCGAGATCCGCAGTGCGACAGTGTGGGCAATCTTGTCGTGCTTCGCATACACCATGGCGATACCTCCTAGATGGCGGGATACGCGATCGAGTTGCTCGTCTTCCAAATCGTCCTGCACGGCCAGAGCGCCGGTCAGGACATAAGGCGCTACCTCTTTCATGCTGAACCTCCGTTGGTTTGATTCCATACCGCTGCAGTTGGCGCTCCAATGTTGGTGGGCCCGTACGCTAGCTCGCAGTAGGCCGAAACTTTTCGAGAATCCGTGCCTGACGCTGTAGAAGGGCTTCCAGTTGAGTCTGTTCATCAATGAGCTTCTGGAGCAGTTCAGCGTGCAAAGCGAATCCAACCGGCACGAACGACACCTCGCCGTAGCGCACTCGCCTGAAGATTGCGCCGGTCTGCGCCCATTTCTGGGAGAATTGTTCCAATGCACCGTCCACCGATTTCGTTTCGTCGTCTGTCAGTGCGCCACGAATGCGAATTACGAGAGATCGCGTGACGGCATCGGTTGCGAAGTAGATGTCTGCGGGCTCGGCAATGCTCCGAGCGAATTGCTGCGCATGGTAGTGCCGGAAGTTGTCGAGGACGGGTAAGGCGCCGCAGATTGCATAAGTGATCGTCATGATGCTCCCGGTAAATGGACATTCGATAACCGGTCGGAGATCGGGCTCAATGTCATGCGCCGCTCAACTGACTCAGTTGGGCATGCTTAGGATCAAATATAGGATCAATTGATCCATTGTCAAGAGGAAAATTGGCTCGAATGGACGTATTTGGGGAGCGACTGAAGTGCGAACGGGTGCGGCTGGGTTTGAACCAGACGGAGTTTGCAGCCTTAGGCGCGGTCAAGCAGCGCGCGCAGTATCAATATGAAAAGGGCTTGAGGCGCCCGAACTCCGACTACTTGCGCGCGATTGCACTTGCTGGCGTTGATGTCTGGTACGTGCTTACCGGCGAAGAGAGCGCCCGGCTCGAGAACCTCGACGAGCGGCGGATCGTCTCTGGATTTCGAGCGCTCGACGCGCGGAAACGCGAGGTGATTTTGGCCCTGATAGAGGCAATTGCTGAACGGTCGTCGCAATAGTTGCTCATCCCGCTTTTTGGCAGTGGGCGTCGTGTTGGAGCGGCGGTATTGGATCGGCGACCTGATCGTCGCGATGTCAGGTGCCGACCAGGAGAAGCCGGACTAACCGTGGTAGCGAAGCGATCAAGGCGAGGGGGCGACGGGCGTTTAGCCGGGAAGTGGAAATGAGCAGCATACGCTGCCCGGCGACAGACGCAAAAAAGCCTCCGCGAGGGAGGCTTTTTTGCACTATCGAAGATAGTTGGTAGGGTGGGAGGGACTCGAACCCTCGACTCTCTGATTAAAAGTCAGATACTCTAACCAACTGAGTTACCACCCCACGTTCTTGAAACTTGTTTTGGTTCGTTGCTTCAACAACTTGGGTAACGACCCAAAGAGCAAAAGATTATAGCGACGGATTGCAGGTCTGTCAACAACCCGTCACGATAATTATTTGATCGTTTCCAGCTTGCCCTGCGCCGTCTGCGCCGCATTCGAGCCGGCGTACTGCGACACGACCTGCTCGAAGGTCTTCTTCGCGGCTGCCTTCTGGCCTTGCTCGAGCTGGTTCGTGCCGATCGCCACGAGGGCGTCCGCCGCGCGCGGGTGTTGCGGGAACTTGCTGACGATCCCTTGCCACGTCGCCGTCGAGCCGCGGTAGTCGCGCAGCGCGTATTGCGCGTTGCCGTACCAGTACTGCGCGGTCGGCTGATAGGGACTCTGCGGATACTTCGCGATGAACGCACGGAACGAAGCCGCCGCCGCCTTGAAGTTGCCGTTGCGGAACTGCTGCTGCGCCGCGCTGAGCGCATCCGTTTCACCCGGCTGCACGGTGCCTTCGACACCATCGATCGTCGCCTGCTGCGGCTCGAACTTCTTGAGCCGCGTGTCGAGATCCTGGTAGTACTCCTTCTGCTGCCGCTCGAGCGTCGTCAGCCGGTTCGTCAGATCCTCGTTCTCGCCGCGCAGCGTCGCGACCTGCTGGTTCAGCTGGTCGATACGGCCGGATTGATCGAGGATCGTACGCTGGGCGGCCGACAACTGGCTCGACAGGTTGTCGCTCTTGCTGCGCAGATCGAGCACGGCACGGCGCGCTTCGTTGTCGTCGAACATGCCGGCGTGCGCCGGCGCGGCCGACCACGCCGCGCCCGCGACGCAGAATGCTGCGGCAACGCGCAGCCAGGTTGAACGGTGCGTCATACGGCGATTCTTCCGTTACTTACTGTTGGTAGACGAGGTCGGCGCGGCGGTTCTGCGCCCACGATGCTTCGTCGTGACCCGTTGCCTGCGGCTTTTCCTTGCCGAGGCTCACGGCTTCCATTTGCGAATCGTTCACGCCGAGCAGTGCCATCGCGCGGCGGACGGCTTCCGCACGCTTCTGGCCCAGCGCGAGGTTGTACTCGCTCGTGCCGCGTTCGTCGGTGTTGCCCTGGATCAGCACGTGGCGCTGCGGGTGGCTCTTCAGGTACTGCGCGTGCTGCTGCATCAGCGGCTGGTACTCGTCCTTCACCGAATAGCTGTCGAAGTCGAAGTAGATGCTGCGCTTCGCGAGCGGGCTGTTCGGGTCGTTCAACGGATCGACGTTCACTTGCGCGACGTTGTCGGCGCTCGGTTGCGTGCTGACTGCGCCCGCGTTGTTTGCCTTGTCGTCGAGCTTCACGCCCGACTTACACGCTGCGAGCGCGCTGATCATCATCACGGCCAGGGCCAGACGAGCTTTATTCGACATCATGGTTACTCTCCTTGTGGTCATTGCATGAAGGGCCCCCACGACGGCTCGCGAACGGAGCCGCCCTGGACGGACAGGATCTGCGGCGGCGCGCTGCCGTCGGAGGGCACTGCAGCCAGAACGTTGCGACCACCCGACTGGGTAGCGTACAGAAGGTACTGGCCGTTTGCCGCGAAGCTCGGCGATTCGTCGCGATTGGTATTCGTGATGGCGTTCGCCGCGCCAGTCTGCAGATCCTGAACGTACAGCTTGAAGCCCCCACCCGTGCGGGAGATGTAAGCGAGCAGCTTGCCGTCCGGGCTCACGCGCGGGCTCGTGTTGTAGCTGCCGGTGAAGGTCACGCGCTGCGCGGCGCCGGCGCTTTCACCCTGCGCGGGCATCCGGTAGATTTGCGGCGCACCGCCACGATCGCTCGTGAAGTAGATCCAGCGGCCGTCCGGCGAGTAGAACGGTTCGGTGTCGATCGAGCTGCTCTGCGTGAGACGGCGCAGGCCGCCGCCGTTCGCGTTGACCGTATAGATTTGCGTATTGCCCGTCAGCGACAGCGCGACGGCCAGCGTGTTGCTGTCCGGCGACCACGCCGGTGCGCTGTTGTTGCCCTTCTGGTCGGAGACCATGTAGCGGCGGCCGGTCGGCAGGTCATGGATGTAGACGATCGGCTTCTTGCGCTCGAACGACACGTACGCGACCTTCGTGCCGCTCGGCGACCAGGCCGGCGAGATGATCGGTTCGGTGCTCGACAGCGCGATGCGCGCGTTCTGGCCATCCGAATCGGAAATCTGCAGCTGGTAGCGGTTGCCGGTCTTGATCACGTACGACAGGCGCGTGGCGAACACGCCACGCACGCCGAGCAGCTTCTGATAGATGTAGTCGGCGATCTTGTGGCCGGCCGTGCGCAGCGTGGTGTCGGTGGCCGTCAGCGACAGGCCGCCGAGGCTTTGCTGCTTCACGGTGTCGTACAGGATGAAGTTGACCTTGTACTGACCGTTCGCGTCGCGGTTCACGCTGCCGGCGACGAACGCATTCGCGCCCTTGGCCTTCCATGCGCCGAGATCGACCGAGGCGGTCTCGGGCACGGGCGTGCTGCCCGCGTCGATGTTGGTGAATTTGCCGCTGCGGGCGAGGTCGGCGCGCACGATCGACGTGACCTGCTGCGGCAGATTCGCCTCGTTCGTGAAGTTTGCGGTGGCAATGGGGAACTGGGTCGACCCGACACCGGTGATCAGCACGTTGACCTGGGCGTTAGCGGCGCTGCCCGCCGTGATCAGACACGAGGCCACGAGTGCCCTGAAACCTAGCTTTGTCATCAAACTCATGCTTCTTGCTTCCCGTATGGCTTGGATCGCTGCGCAACGGCAGAGACAGTAAAAATACCCGATTCGTTCCCATCTGACAGCGACGCCCGGAGTGTAAGCGCATTTCGTTTCACTCCGCCGCCTTGAAGGTAATCGTAATGTCAGACGGGGTACGACCGTTAGAATCGGGCGGCAACGGGACCGATGCGTGGATCGCACTGACCACGGCTTGATCCCACCCCGAATTCCCGCTCGAGCGGGAGACCGATGCGCTCAATACGTCACCGGACGGCGTGCACCGAATCTTGACGACGGTGGTCAGGCCCGCCCGCTCGCCGCCCCAAACGATGTTCGGCTTGACGCGGCGGCGCACCTTGTCGGCATAGCCGGGCGTGGCGGCATTGCCGCCGGAGCCCGTACCGGTGCCGCTTTTCGCGAGACCTTCGCCGCCGCCTTCACCGGCGCCGGACAGGCCCTGCATCTGCGCGAGGCGCGCGCTGCGTTCGCGGTCGAGCTTCGCGTTCGCCGCCGCACTGGCCTTCGCGCGCGCCGCGGCCTCGGCCTTCGCCTTGGCCTGGGCTTCCGCCTTGGCCTTGGCGGCCGCGTCGGCCTTCGCCTTCGCCGCCTGCTGCGCTTCGAGCTGCGCCTGCTTTTGCTGCTGGAGTTTCTGCTGTTCGAGCTTCTGCTGTTCGGCGAGCTGCTGTTGCTTGAGCTTGTCGGCCTGCTTCTGTCTGTCGCGTTCCGCGGCCTTCAGTGCGGCCAGCGCGGCGGCTTGTTGCGCGGCGAGCTGCGCGCGCCGGGCTTCCTCTTCCTGCTGGGCCTTCAGTTGCTGCGCACGGCGCTGCTGCTCGAGCTGCGCTTCGCGCGCGGCCGCTTCCTGCTGCCGTTTCTTCTGCTGCAGCGCGATGTCGGCCTGCTCGTCGCGCACCGGGGCAGGGGGCGGCGCGACCTTCACGGGCGGCGCGGGCGTGACGACGGGCCGCGGCGCGGGGACGTCGGGCACTTCGGTCCATAGCTCGGCTTCGGCGCCGGCCGGCGTGCTGTTCTGCCACTGCACGCCGTGATAGAGGAACAGCGCGAGCAGCACGTGCATCAGCGCGGCGAGCGCGAACGCGCGCCACGTCCCGCGCTCGCGGGGAGGCTGGAGCGGGTAGGCGGATCTGCGCGTGGATTGCTGCCGGTTCATTGCGATTTGACGAGGAGGCCGACGCGCTTGACGCCACGCGCCTTCAGATCGGACATCACGGTCATGACGGCATCGTACTGCACGGTCTTGTCGGCTGCGATCACGACCGGCTGGTCAGGGTGATCGGCCTGCCGGGCCGAGATGAAGCTGTCGAGCTCGGCCTTCGTCATCGTGTCTTCCTGGGTCGCGCCCGAGTCGCCCTTGTACTTGACGCTCATCGTGCGGTCGGCCTTGATGTTGACGACGACGGGCGGCGTCTGCTCCTGCGGCGCGGCGTTGCCGACGGTCGGCAGGTTGATGATCGACGGTGCGACGAGCGGTGCGGTGACCATGAAGATCACGAGCAGCACCAGCATCACGTCGATGTACGGCACGACATTGATGTCGGCCATTGCGCGGCGCGAGCGGCCGCCGCGCATGCTGGATCGGATGGGGCTTCCTGCCATGGCGCGCTCCTTACTGGGCCTGACGCTGCAGGATGTTCGAGAACTCTTCGATGAAGGTCTCGAAACGGATCGCGAGGCGGTCGATGTCGTGCGCGTAGCGGTTGTACGCGACCACCGCCGGAATCGCGGCGAACAGGCCGATCGCGGTGGCGACGAGCGCCTCGGCGATGCCCGGCGCGACGTTCGCGAGCGTGGCTTGCTGCACGTTCGCGAGGCCGCGGAACGAGTTCATGATCCCCCAGACCGTGCCGAACAGACCGATGTACGGGCTGACCGAGCCGACCGACGCGAGGAATGCGAGGTTGGCTTCGAGCACGTCCATTTCACGCTGGAACGACGCGCGCATCGCGCGGCGGGCGCCATCGAGCACGAGGCCCGGATCGCTGAGGCGCTTTTCCTTCGCCTTCAGGAATTCGCGCATCCCCGATTCGAAGATCCGCTCGAGTGCGCCGATCGTGTGGCGGTTGTTGGCGGCGCTCTGGTACAGCGCCTGCAGGTCGCCGCCCGACCAGAAATCCTTCTCGAAGCGTTCGGTCTGGGCACGCGCGCGGCGGATCGCGAACCACTTGCGGAAGATGAAGGTCCACGACATCAGCGACAGCAGCAGCAGCAGTCCCATCACCGCCTGGGCCAGCACGCTCGCGTTGAGGACGAGGGAAATGATCGACAGGTCTTGAACAGTATTCATAGAGGTTTGAGTAACGTCCCTTCGGGGGTGCCCGGCAAGGGCGTCCGGCGTGCGTGCGGCGCGGCGCGCCGGCCATGCCTGACGCCG
>NZ_BCPP01000322.1:0-6786 GCF_016586125.1 Burkholderia sp. E168m23 | reverse complement strand
ATTCGCCGACGATGCCGAGCCGTTCGCCGGGCGCGAGCGTCAGCGACAGGTCGCGCACCGCGTCGGTGACGACGCCGTCGTGCCCGCGAAAGCCGATCTTCAGGCCGTCGATCTCGCAGAGCGGCGCGGGCGCGGGGGTGGAATGCATCGGCATGTCAGGCTCCATGGCGGGGATCGAAGACGTCGCGCAGCCCGTCGCCGAGCAGGTTGAACGCGAGACTCACGAGCAGGATCGCGATGCCGGGCAGCGTCGCGACCCACCACGCGTCGAGCAGCACGTTGCGGCCCGACGCGACCATGAAGCCCCACTCGGGGCTCGGCGGCTGCGCGCCGAGGCCGAGAAAGCCCAGGCCCGCGACGGTCAGGATGATGCCGGCCATGTCGAGCGTCGCGCGCACGATCACCGACGACATGCACAGCGGCATGATGTAGCGCAGCAGGATGCGCGGGCCCGACGCGCCTTGCAGCCGCGCGGCATGGATGTAGTCGGCCTGTGCGATGCGGATCGTTTCGGCGCGCGCGAGCCGTGCGTATGCCGGCCACGCGGTGATCGAGATCGCGACGACCGCGTTGATCACGCCGGGCCCGAGCGCGGCCGCGAACGCGAGCGCGAGCACGATCTTCGGGAACGCGAGCGCGATGTCGGTGATGCGCATCAGCACGCTGTCGACGAAGCCGCCGCAATAGCCGGCGGTGGTGCCGATCAGCAGGCCGATCGGCACCACGATCACGACGACGAGCAGCGCGATGCCGAGCGTCAGGCGCGAACCGGCGATCATTCGCGAGAGGATGTCGCGGCCGAGCTGGTCGGTGCCGAGCCAGTGCGACGCGGAGCCGGGCGGCAGCAGGCGGTCGGACAGCACCTGGCGCAGCGGATCGTGCGGCATGATCAGCGGGCCGACGATCGCGACGACGACCAGCGCCAGCAGGATCGCGAGCCCGAACAGGTTGAGCGGATTGGCCGCGAAACGGCGCCAGCGGCGGTAGGCGAGGCCGCACGCGGCCTGCGCGCGCGACGCGGGCGCATCGGAAAGCAGCCACGCGCGCAGCGTGAGCGGTGCGGCATTCATGGTCGGGTAGCCTTCGGCATGGACGGTGAAGGAAGCAGGAGGGAAACGGTCATGTCGACGCCGTCCTCAGCGTGCACGCGGATCGAACACGCGGTACAGCGCGTCGGTCAGCAGGTTGACGGTGATGAACATCGCGCCGATCACGAGCGTCGCGCCGAGCACCGCGCTCATGTCGGCGTTCAGCAGCGCGCCGGTCAGGTATGAGCCGAGCCCGGGCCACGCGAACACGATCTCGGTCAGCACCGAGCCTTCGAGCAGGTTGCTGTACGTGAGCGCGATCACGGTGAGCAGCGGCACCGCGATGTTGCCGAACGCATGCCGCCAGATCACGCGCCGCTCCGACAGGCCCTTCGCGCGCGCGGTGACGATGTATTCCTGGCTCAACTGGTCGAGCATGAACGAGCGGGTCATCCGGCTCAGGTACGCGACCGAGTAGTAGCCGAGGATCGCGGCCGGCAGCGCGATATGCGACACCGCGTTGCGGAACACGTCCCACTCGCCCGCGAGCGCCGCGTCGATCAGCAGGCTGCCGGTGCGCGGATCGACCATCCCGTCGTACACGGGATCGAGCCGACCGGGGCCGCCGACCCAGTGCAGCCGTGCGTAGAACAGCAGCAGCCCCATCAGCCCGAGCCAGAACACCGGCACCGAATTGCCGATCAGGCCGACGAAGCGCGCGATGTGATCGATCGGCCGGTTGTGCTTGACCGCGGCCGCGACGCCGAGCGGCACGCCGATCGCGATCCCGATCAGCGTCGCGATCGTCGCGAGTTCGAGCGTGGCCGGAAACACGCGCTTGATGTCGTCGAGCACCGGGTTCGCGGTCAGCAGCGACATGCCGAGATTGCCGTGCAGTACGTCGCGCGCATAGATCAGGAATTGCGTGACGAGCGGCTTGTCGAGGCCGAGTGCGATACGCTCGGCCGCATACGCTTCGGCCGACGCGCGATCGCCGAGGATCGCGAGCACGGGATCGATCGGCACCTTGCGGCCGATCACGAACGTCAGCGCGAGCAGCCCCGCGAACGTGACGGCGAGCGTGACCGCCCAGCGCAGCACGCGCAGCACCCAGCGTACGGCCGGGCGCCGCGCGGGCAGCGTGCGCAGTGCTTCGAGGGAGGAGGCGGGAGTCGACATGCGGTGAACCTTATTGCTTCTTCAGGTGACGGTACGACACGAGATCGTTGATCGGACCGACTTCGAGCCCGCTTACGCCGGGTCGTGTCGCGACCTGCGCGACCTTCTCGAACATGATCACGAACGGCGAGCGCGCGAGTATCTCCTTCTGCATCGCCTGGTACCGCTGCGCGCGTTGCGCGGCGGTCGGCTCGGCGAGCGCGGCGTCGGTTTCCTTCGTCAGTTGCGGAATGTCCCAGCTGTTGCGCCAGGCCAGCATTTTATAGCTCGACTTGTCGCCGTTGTCGGGGTTCCATGCGAAACCCTGCGCGTTGCTGTGCGGGTCGATGTAGTCGGCCGACCATTCGCCGATGTAGATGTCGTGCTGGCGTGCGCGGTATTTCGCGAGCGTCTGCTTGTTGTCGCCGGGGATCAACTGCACCTTGACGCCGGCCTGCGCGAAGTTCGCCTGCACGGCCTGCGCGATCTCCGTGTACGGATAGTCGTTGCGCACGTCCATCGTCACCGAGAAGCCGTTCGGCACGCCGGCCTTCGCGAGCAGCGCCTTCGCCTTCGCGACGTCGAGCTTGTACGGGTTCGAATTCAGCGTGCCGAGGAAACCTTCGGGCAGGAAGGTCTGGTGCACCTTGTAGGTCGTCTTCACGACGTTGGCCTGGATGCCCGCATAGTCGACCAGCCACTTCAGCGCTTCCTGCACGTCGGGCTTCGCGAGCGTCGGGTTCTTCGTGTTCAGGCCGAGATACAGCAGCGTCGCCTGCGGCGAGGCCGTGACTTTCGCCTTGCCCGATTTCACGACCGACGCGAGATCGTCGGGGCTCAGGTCGCGCGCCGCGTCGACGTCGCCGTTTTCCAGCAGCAGCCGCTGGCTGGCCGCTTCGGGCACGTGGCGCAGCACGATGCGCTTCATCGCGAGCGGTAGCCGGTAACCGTCGAAGCGTTGCAGCACGACGCTGTCGCCGGCCGCCCACTTGACGAGCTTGTACGCGCCGGAGCCGGCCTCGTTGGTCTTCAACCACGCGTTGCCGAAGTCGTTGCCCTGCTGGTGCGACAGCAGCAGCTTCTTGTCGAGCACCGACGCGGGCCACGAGCCGAGCACGTTGAGCACGAAGGTCGGCGCGTACTTGTGGTCGGTCGTGATCGATACCGTCTGGTCGTCGAGCTTCTTCACGTTCGCCGCGACGTTGGCCTTCGTGAGCCCGATGCCGGTCAGCACCGCGGCCGGCCCCTTGTCGAGCAGCACCGCGCGCTGGATCGACCACGCGACGTCGTCGGCCGTCAGCGGGTTGCCCGAGTGGAACTTGAGGCCCGGGCGCAGCTTGAACGTATAGGTCAGGCCGTCGGGGCTCACGGTCCACGACTGCGCGACGTCGCCGTTGAATTTCGACGGATCGCGCAAGTCGACGCGCACGAGCCGGTCGTACGTGTTCGCGACGTATTCCTCCGGCACCAGCTCGTAGATCTCGCCCGGATCGAGCGTCGTGAATTCGTCGAGCAGCGTGGCCATCACGAACATGTCCTTCGGCGTTTCCGCATGGGCGGCGGAAAGCGGCACGGCGGCGCACAGGGACGCGGCGGCCAGCGCCGCGACGAGCCGGGAAGTCGGGAATTTCATGGGCGCATCTCCATCTGTCGTTTGAGTCGTTGAACGTGAACCTGCATGAAAAGGGAGGCGTGCGGCGTCGTTACATCAGGCGCCACGGGCCGCTCGCCGCGTTGTCGATCTGCGGCAGCGCGTGCGAGCCAGGCAGCTCGTAGTGCCACCACTCGCTGTCGATATGCGCGAAGCCGGCTGCGTGCATCACTCCGAGCAGCAGCAGCCGGTTGCGTTGCACGTGCTCGGGCAACTCCGCGTGAAAGTGGCCCGACGCGGCCACCATCTCGTCGAAGCCGGTGCCCATGTCGAGCGGCTCGCCGTTCGCGCCGACGAGCGTCAGGTCGAGCGCGGTGCCGCGGCTGTGGTTCGACCCGCGGCCGAGATCGGCGACGAAGTTCGGGTCGGGCAGGAAATCCCACAGCACCTGCTGCGCCTGCGGCGGCCGGTACGCGTCGTAGATGCGCAGCGTGAAGCCGGCTTGCGCGGCGACGTCCACCGCCCGGCGCAGCGCGGTTTCGGCCGGCTCGAGCAGCAGACAGTGCGCGTGGCGGTAGATCGGCTTGCCGGTCAGGTTGCGCTCGGTCGCGTAGACGAGATCGATCTCCACGCGATGCGTGGCGGGCGTGATTTCGACGAGGCGGTGAGGGTTCATCGGCGGTCCGGTTTGCTCAGGATTCGAATTGGTCGAACGTGCGCTGCAGTTCGCGGTTGCGCGCGACGCGCCGGTCGATCGCGGGACCGAGGCGGTCGACCACGGCGGTGATCAGCAGGTTGAACAGGCAGGTGAGCGGCGCGAGCGAATCCCAGAACTGGCCGACATCGGTCTTCACCTGCAGCAGGTCGGCCGGCCACTCGCGCGCCCACGGGCAATACAGATCGGTGACCAGTGCGAACGGCTGGCCGCGTTCGGCGGCCGCCTGGCAATAGCGGCGCGCGCTGCGCGAATAGGCACGCGTGTCGGTGACGATGCAGTACGGCCGTTCGAACTCCGAATTCAGCGAATCGACGTATGAGCCCGACTGGCCGTCGGAATAGAACACGCGCGGGCGCAGGTATTCGAGGTAGCTGCTGAATGCGTTGCTGATGCCGCGGGTCGACTGGATGCCGAGGATGAAGACGGCATCGGCATGCGCGATCCGGTCCGCGACCTGCGCGAACACCGGTTCTTCGGCGAGCCGGTACACGTGGCGGATCGCGTCGAGTTCGCGCTCGAGCGACGACGCGAGCGTGCCGCCATCGCGATGGCCGTCGCGCTCGCCGACGGTCGTTGGCGTGGCGGTGGCGCGGCGGTACTCGTCGAGGCGGTCGGTGATCATCCACGGGCGGTCGCCGCCGCCGCGCAGTTCGCGTTTCAGGTCGTCGAGATTCCGGTAACCGACGCTGCGCAGGAAACGCCCGACCGAAATGCCGCTGGTGCCGGTCTGCTGCGCGATCTGGTCGGCGGTTTCGAGGCCGAGCCGATCGAGGTTCGCGAGCATGTAGCTCGCGATGCGCTTCGCGGTCGGCGTCAGCTCGGCAAAGCGGGATTCGACGGTATGGGCGAAGGCGCAGGTCATCGAGCTGTTAGATCGTTGTCATTTGATGATTCGATGTCATCTATCTGACAAAGCCAAAATCATTCGCGCCAGCGGATAAAAACTATGGGGTGGCGGGAGGTGATAGCCGCGAAGGCGGGTCACGGGAGCAGGCGGAAAGGCATGTTTATCTCTGTCAGACATATTTTGCGTTTATGCCTGACAGAGATAATTTCTCCCCTGCTGCATCGCAATAATTACAAAATTAAAGTCGATCATTTTAATTCATTAATTCAGGTTAATAATTCATTTAATTTTTAGATGAATATGGATTTAACTTGCGTCACGGGATGTTTGATTTTCGGTAATTCGAAAAACGGCAAGTGTTCCGTAATGGAAATTCTCTCGATTGAGGAATGAAGAGGAAATCATGACGAATCTTTCTCGACGCAAGATGTTGACGAGTACGGCCGGCGCCATTGCCGCGGCGGGCATTGCGGTAACGGCGAAGGCGGCTTCGTTCGGTAATCCGGACAGCCCGCCGGAAGGCGCGGTGAATGCGCGCAACCGTCAGAGCCTGACCGACCCGGGGCCTAAAAATCCGACCATCGCCAATCAATTCCCGTCTTTTCAGGACCCGCCGACCACCGATATCAACGGGATGCCGTTATTCTGGGCGTCTTTCAATAATGCCCATAAACGCATTCAGAATGGCGGATGGGCGCGCGAAGTGACGCAGGACGATTTCGCGATTTCCGAAACCATTTCCGGCGTCAACATGCGGCTCACGCGCGGCGGCATTCGCGAGATGCACTGGCACCAGCAGGCCGAGTGGGCCATCATGCTCGACGGCCGCTGCCGGATCACGGTGCTCGACGAACTCGGGCGGCCGTCGGTGCAGGACGTCAAGACCGGCGATCTCTGGTATTTCCCGCCCGGCCTGCCGCATTCGCTGCAGGGCCTCGGCAGCGACGGCGCCGAATTCCTGCTCGCGTTCGATAACGGTCGCGCATCGGAATTCAACACGCTGTTGCTGACCGACTGGATCGCGCATACGCCGCCCGACGTGCTCGCGCTCAACTTCGGCGTGCCGGCCGACGCGTTCCGGAACGTGCCGCTCGACAACCTGTGGATCTTCCAGGGCGACGAGCCGGGCCCGCTCGCGGACGCGCAGCGCGCGTCGGCCGCATCGGCCGGTGTGCCGCCGCATCCGTTCATCTTTTCGCTCGGCGACATGAAGCCGGTCAGGAAGACGCGCGGCGGCGAGGTGCGGATCGCGGACAGCACCAACTTCAACGTGTCGACGACCGTCGCGGCGGCGCTCGTCACCGTGCATCCGGGCGGCATGCGCGAGCTGCACTGGCACCCGAACGCCGACGAATGGCAGTACTACCTGCAGGGCGAGGCGCGGATGACCGTATTCGACACGGGGCCGAAGGCGCAGACGGCCGATTTCCGCGCGGGCGACGTC
>NZ_BCPP01000321.1:0-6821 GCF_016586125.1 Burkholderia sp. E168m23 | reverse complement strand
CGGATCTTCTGCGCCTGCAGGTAGTACGCGTCGTAGTAACCGTGCGACAGCACGTAGGTGCCGACCAGAATCCGGCGCTTCACTTCAGGCCCGAAGCCTTCGGCGCGCGACTTCTTGTACATGTCGAGCAGATCGCCGTACTGCGCGGCGCGGTGGCCGAAGCGCACGCCGTCGAAACGCGACAGGTTCGACGACGCTTCCGCCGGGGCGATCACGTAGTACACGGGGATCGACAGTTCCGTCTTCGGCAGCGACACCGGCACGAGCGTCGCGCCGAGCGCCTCGTATTGCTTGAGGGCCGCGTCGATCGTCGCGCGCACGTCGTCGGCGAGGCCCGCGCCGAAATACTCGTTCGGCAAACCGATGCGCAGGCCCGCGAGCGGCTTGCCCGCGTCGTTGCCGGCGGCCCACGGCTGGCCGAGGTGGCGCGTGAAGTCTTCATCGTCGCGCTCGAGGCTCGTCGAGTCGCGCTCGTCGAAGCCGGCCATCGCGTTCAGCAGCAGCGCGCAGTCGGACGCGCTCTGCGCCATCGGGCCGCCCTGGTCGAGCGACGACGCGAACGCGATCATCCCGTAGCGCGACACGCGGCCGTAGGTCGGCTTGATGCCCGTCACGCCCGCGAACGACGCGGGCTGGCGAATCGAGCCGCCGGTGTCGGTGCCGGTCGCGGCCGGCGCGAGGCGCGCGGCGACGGCGGCCGAGCTGCCGCCCGAGCTGCCGCCCGGCACCGCGTTCGTGTCCCACGGGTTCTTCACCGCGCCGAACGCCGAGTTTTCGTTCGACGAGCCCATCGCGAACTCGTCCATGTTGGTCTTGCCGAGCGTGACCATGCCGGCCGCCTGCAGGCGGGCGACGACGGTCGCGTCGAACGGGCTCTCGTAGTTCGCGAGCATTTTCGAGCCGGCGGTCGAGCGCCAGCCGCGCGTGACGAACACGTCCTTGTGCGCGATCGGCAGGCCGGTGAGCGCGCCGCCCGCGCCGCGCGCGAGTTCGGCGTCGGCGGCTTTCGCCTGCGCGAGGGTGAGGTCGGCGTCGACGTGGACGAACGCGTTCAGGTCGCGCGCGGCGTCGATCCGTTTCAGATAGTGCTGCGCGAGCTCGACGGCCGAGCATTCCTTGGCGGCGAGCGCGGCGCGCAGTTCGGTCAGGCTTTTTGCGTGCATTGAGTGGTTTTCCTGGAATTCTGGGTGGCGCGCGGCGCAGGACGGCCGGCGCGCTTGTCATCGAATGCTTACTCGATCACCTTCGGCACGAGATAGAGGCCGTCCTGGACGGCCGGCGCCGGACGCTGGTTGTCGTCGCGATTGACGACTTCCGTCACGGCGTCGTCGCGCAGGCGCTGCGCGACTTCCTGGATCTGTTCGATCGGGTGGGCGAGCGGCGCGATGCCGGCGGTGTCGACCGCCTGCATCTGCTCGACGAGGCCGAAGAATTCATTGAGCTGGCCGAGCATGTGCTCGGCGTCGGCGTCGGCCATTTCGAGTCGCGCCAGGTGCGCGATGCGTTTCACATCGGTCAGGGTCAGGGCCATGCGATCACCGGAAAAACAAGGCTGCGCAGTGCATCGAAAGCAGCACTGCGGCGGGGGGTTGGAGGGTGCGATCCACCCTCAGAAATCGGGGCCGAAGCGGCAAAAATACCGCCCGTTTCGATTCAAATACCGTGAAATTATAAGGTATCATTACGCGTTCGACCCAAACCCGGCAGCCTTTTCCCGCACCGTTTCGCCCTGCTTCGGCAAGCCGTGCGTGCTTCGTGCGATCCCCGGTAGACATCACTCGCAGCTTCGTGCGCCGCGGCGGCCGCTTCCGCCACGCTTCCCGAGGCTGTTATTTTTTCCGCTGCCGCCCTCAGCGCTCGCTATGCAGGGCCGGCCCAGAGCGAAACAGGATTCTGAATGTTCGGTTTTTTGCGCAGCTACTTCTCCAACGATCTCGCGATCGACCTCGGCACCGCAAACACCCTGATCTACATGCGCGGCAAGGGCATCGTGCTCGATGAACCGTCCGTCGTGTCGATCCGCCAGGAAGGCGGCCCCAACGGCAAGAAGACGATCCAGGCGGTCGGCAAGGAAGCCAAGCAGATGCTCGGCAAGGTGCCGGGCAACATCGAGGCGATCCGCCCGATGAAGGACGGCGTGATCGCCGACTTCACCGTCACCGAGCAGATGATCAAGCAGTTCATCAAGACGGCCCACGAGTCGCGCATGTTCTCGCCGTCGCCGCGCATCATCATCTGCGTGCCGTGCGGCTCGACCCAGGTCGAGCGCCGCGCGATCAAGGAAGCGGCGCACGGCGCCGGCGCGTCGCAGGTCTACCTGATCGAGGAGCCGATGGCGGCCGCGATCGGCGCGGGCCTGCCGGTCTCGGAAGCCACCGGCTCGATGGTCGTCGACATCGGCGGCGGCACGACCGAAGTCGGCGTGATCTCGCTCGGCGGCATCGTCTACAAAGGCTCGGTGCGCGTCGGCGGCGACAAGTTCGACGAGGCGATCGTCAACTACATCCGCCGCAACTACGGGATGCTGATCGGCGAGCAGACCGCCGAAGCGATCAAGAAGGAAATCGGCTCCGCGTTCCCGGGCTCCGAAGTCAAGGAAATGGAAGTGAAGGGCCGCAACCTGTCGGAAGGCATCCCGCGCAGCTTCACGATCTCCAGCAACGAAATCCTCGAAGCACTGACCGATCCGCTGAACCAGATCGTGTCGTCGGTGAAGATCGCGCTCGAACAGACGCCGCCGGAACTCGGCGCCGACATCGCCGAGCGCGGGATGATGCTGACGGGCGGCGGCGCGCTGCTGCGCGACCTCGATCGCCTGCTCGCGGAAGAAACCGGCCTGCCGGTGCTCGTCGCGGAAGATCCGCTGACCTGCGTCGTGCGCGGTTCGGGCATGGCGCTCGAGCGCATGGACAAGCTGGGCAGCATCTTCTCGTACGAGTGATCGCCCAGTGATCGCCTAGGCAGTCCCGTTTGATATGACGCACCCGCGGCGTGGCCGGATCGCTCGTTCAGAACGAACCGCCGCGCCGTTTGCGCGTCTGAGCATTATTTAACCGATCACACGCGCCCGGCGCCGACCATGGAATACAGTCCGCCGCCCCTCTTCAAGCAAGGTCCGCCCGCGCTCGCGCGGCTCATCTTCTTCGTCGCCCTCGCCATCGCGCTCCTCGTGTCGGACGCGCGCTTCAGCACGCTCGAAATCGTGCGCGGCGTGCTCGGCACCGTGCTCTACCCGCTGCAACGCGCGGCGCTCGTGCCGCGCGACCTGTTCATGGGCGCGGCCGACCTCGCCGTCACCGGCGCGGCGCTGCGCCACGAGAACGACGATCTCCGCAAGCGCAACCTGCAATTGTCGACGCAGGCCAACCAGGCCGCCGTGCTCACGCAGGAGAACGCGCACCTGCGCGCGGTGCTCGAACTGCGCCAGCACATCGCGACGCAATCGACGCCGGTCGAGATCCAGTACGACACGAGCGATCCGTTCACGCAGAAGATCGTGGTCGGGCAAGGCTCGCAGCAAGGCATCCAGGACGGCTCGCCCGTCGTCAGCGAGGACGGCGTGATCGGCCAGGTCACGCGCGTGTTCCCGCTGCAATCCGAAGTCACGCTGGTCACCGACCGCGATCTCGCGATTCCCGTGCAGGTGCTGCGCACCGGCCTGCGCAGCGTGATCTACGGCACGCCGAAGGGCGATTCGCTCGACCTGCGCTTCGTGCCGACCAGCGCGGATCTCGTCGCCGGCGACGAGCTGATCACGAGCGGCCTCGATGGCGTCTATCCGCCCGGCCTGCCGGTCGCCAAGGTCGTGCGCGTCGACAAGCTCGCCGATACCGCGTTCGCCCGGGTGACCTGCGCACCGGTCGCGGCCGTGCGCGGCGCGCGCCAGATGCTCGTGCTGCATTACCGCAACGACATCCCGCCGCGTCCGGCCGAGCCCGATCCCGCCGCCGAGAAGAACGCGAAGGGCAAGAAGGGCGCGAAAGCCGCCGCGAAGGGCGAAAAGGCCGAGAAAGCCGACAAGGCCGACGCGAACGCGAAGCCGGCCGCCGCGGCCCAGCCCGGCGCGAAACCGGCGCCGGCGGCTCCTGCGGCGCCGGCCCAGCCCGCCGCCGCGCCCGCGAAGCCCGCCGCCGGGCAATCAGGAGCCCAGCGATGAACCGCCCGCAATACATCCTGCAGCCGGTCAATCCGTACTTCATCGTCTTCAGCCTCGCCGCCGCGTTCCTGCTGAACCTGATGCCATGGGGCCGCCTGCCCGGCGTGCCCGATTTCGTCGCGCTCGTGCTGCTGTTCTGGAACATCCACCAGCCGCGCAAGGTCGGGATGGGCGTTGCGTTCGCGCTCGGCATCCTGATGGACGTGCACGACGCGGGGCTGCTCGGCGAGCACGCGCTCGCCTATACGCTGCTGTCGTACGGCGCGATCACGATCCACCGCCGCGTGCTGTGGATGCCGATCGGCGTGCAGGTGCTGTACGTCACGCCGCTGCTGGTCGCCGCGCAGCTCGTGCCGTTCGTGATCCGCCTGCTGATGGGCGCCGCGTTCCCCGGCTGGCGCTATCTCGTCGACGGTTTCGTCGAAGCCGCGCTGTGGCCGATCGCGAGCCACCTGCTGCTGATGCCGCAACGCCGCCCGGTCGACCCGGACGATACGCGCCCGATCTGAGCCGGACCGACCTTGAATACCCGCCGCCCCCACGCCCGCCGCGCGCCGCGCTCCGGGGCGGCACCTCGCCCGCGTCCGCGCGCGGGCCAGATTGCCCTTAAATGACCGAATTCAACGACACCCAACAGCAGCTCTCGAGGTTCCGCCTGCGCGTCGCGGCGGCGGGCGTGTTCGTGTTCGTCTGCTTCGGGCTGCTCGCGAGCCGCTTCTTCTACCTGCAGTTGATGCAGCACGGCAAATACGCGCTGCAGGCCGAGGAAAACCGCATCTCGGTCGCGCCGATCGTGCCGAACCGCGGGATCATCACCGACCGCAACGGCGTGATCCTCGCGAAGAACTACTCGGCGTACACGCTCGAGATCACGCCGTCGAAGCTCGACGACACGCTCGACAACACGATCGACAAGCTGTCCGAGATCATCCCGATCGACGCCCGCGACCGCCGCCGCTTCAAGAAGCTGCAGGAAGACTCGAAGAACTTCGAGAGCCTGCCGATCCGCACGCGGCTCACCGACGCCGAAGTCGCGCGCTTCACCGCGCAGCGCTTCCGCTTCCCCGGCGTCGACGTGCGCGCGCGGCTGTTCCGCCAGTACCCGCTCGGCATGACGGCCGCGCACGTGATCGGCTATATCGGCCGGATCTCGAAGCGCGACCAGGATCGCATCGACGCGATGAGCGACGACAACGACAGCGACCAGGAGCACTACGATCCGCGCCGCGACGCGAACAACTACAAGGGCACCGACTACATCGGCAAGATCGGCGTCGAGCAGAGCTACGAGACCGAGCTGCACGGGCTGACGGGCTTCGAGGAAGTCGAGGTGACGGCTGGCGGCCGGCCGGTGCGCACGCTGTCGCGCACGCAGGCGACGCCCGGCAACAACCTCGTGCTGTCGCTCGACATCGGGCTGCAGCAGGTCGCCGAGCAGGCGTTCGCCGGCAAGCGCGGCGCGCTCGTCGCGATCGAGCCGAAGACGGGCGACGTGCTCGCGTTCGTATCGTCGCCGAGCTTCGACCCGAACTCGTTCGTCGACGGCATCGACCAGCAGACCTGGGACGAGCTGAACAACTCGCCCGACAAGCCGCTCCTGAACCGCCCGCTGCACGGCACCTACCCGCCCGGCTCGACGTACAAGCCGTTCATGGCGCTCGCGGGCCTCACGCTCGGCAAGCGCACGCCGGGCTGGGGCTTCCAGGACCCGGGCTACTTCACGTTCGGCGGCCACACGTTCCGCAACGACGTGCGCTCGGGCCAGGGCTGGGTCGACATGAACAAGGCGATCATGGTGTCGAACGACACCTACTTCTACATGCTCGCGCGCGACCTCGGCGTGAACGCGATCGCGAACTTCATGAAGCCGTTCGGCTTCGGCCAGATCACCGGAATCGACATCCAGGGCGAGGCGCGCGGCATCCTGCCGTCGACCGACTGGAAGAAGAAGGCGTTCAAGAAGGCCGCGCAACAGAAGTGGTTCGACGGCGAGACGATCAGCCTCGGGATCGGCCAGGGCTACAACTCGTTCACGATCCTGCAACTCGCGCATGCCACTGCAACGCTCGCGAACAACGGCGTCGTGATGAAGCCTCACCTCGTGAAGGAAGTCGAGGACCCGATCTCGCGGGCGCGCCACCTGACCGTGCCGAAGGAAAGCGAGGTGATCCCGCTGAAGGCGGCCGACATCGACGTCGTGAAGCGCGGGATGGAGAACGTGATCGAGAACCCGTCCGGGACCGCGTACAAGGTGTTCCGCGGCGCGCAGTACCTCGCCGCCGGCAAGACCGGTACCGCGCAGGTGTTCTCGCTGCAGGGTTCGAACTACAAGGGCCACCTGCTCGCCGAACACCTGCGCGACCACGCGCTGTTCATCGCGTATGCGCCGGTCGACCATCCGCAGATCGCCGTCGCGCTGGTCGTCGAGAACGGCGGCTGGGGTGCGCAGGCCGCCGGCCCGATCGCGCGCCGCGTGCTCGACTACTACCTGGTCGAGCGCCAGAACCCGAAGAACGAGGCCGCGGCCGTGGCCGCCGCGGCGTCGGCGACCGAGCCGGTGAGCGCACCGGTGGTCGGCGACACGTCGAAGCCCGCCACGATCGCGGCCGGCTTCACCGCGCTGCCGCAGCCGGTCGTGCCCTCGGCGGCCAGCGCGGCCGAGGCG
>NZ_BCPP01000320.1:0-6845 GCF_016586125.1 Burkholderia sp. E168m23 | reverse complement strand
GCGGCCGGAGCAGTTGCTCGCGGTGGGGCGCGACGTCGAAAGCCTCACGCTCGCGCGGGCGGTGAAGGCGTTCATCGAGCGGCGGGTATTTTTGAACGGCGACCGGACGGTGGTGTTTCCGTAAGCGGGCGGCGGCCGCACCCGAACGCGGCGGAAACGAACAAGGCCCAACCGGCGTGTAACCGGCTGGGCCTTTTTGTCGTCGTGCGACGGCGGCGCGCCCACCTTACCGCATCACTTCACCCACGCGAAGTAATACGACAACCAGATCGTCAACGCCGCGCCGATCAGCGCCGCATACGGCATCAGGCTCAGCCATGGCGCGCGCTTCGGCACTTCCAGTTCCATATCCCGCTGCATCTGTGCGGGGAAACGGCCGCGATCTTGCCAGTAGTGGCGGAACAGGAACACCGGCACGATCAGCAGCATCGCGATCAGCCCGTTGCGCAGCGTGCCTTCGCCCTGCAGGTTCGCGCCCGCGCCGACGTAGACGAGGTTCGCGTAACCGCAGATCGCGCCGCCGACGAGCAGCCAGGTCGGGCAGCGGAACGGCCGATCCCAGTTGCCGCGATCCATCCGGTGGATCCAGCCCGACTGGAGATTCAGGAATACGAACAGCATGTAGCAGACGTTCGAGATCGACAGCACCGTCATGTAGTCCGACATCATCAGCAACACGAGGTTGAAGCCGAGGTCGGTCCACATCGCGCGCGTGGGCGAGCCATGCTCGTTCACGTGCGACAGGTACTTCGGCAGCCAGCCGTCGACCGATGCCTGGTACAGCGTGCGGGACGAACCCATCATCGACGTCATCACGATCAGCAGGATCGACAGCATCAGCATCACGACGACCGCATTCGCGACCCACGCGCCGCCGCCGACGATCTTCGCCATCGCGGCCGCGACGCCGGTGCCGTCGCCGATCGACGGATCGAGCATCGCCTGCGTGCCGAGCGCGCCCTGGAACGCCATCGGCACGAGCGTCATCACGACCAGACACAGTGCGCCCGACCAGAAGATCGCCTTCGCGGTGTCGCGACGTGGATCGCGGAACTCACGCGTGTAGCAGACGGCCGTCTCGAAACCGTACGAGGCCCAGCCAGCCATGAACATCGCGCCGAGCGCCATCGTCACGCCCTGCCCGTTCCACGAACCGAAGCTCGCGGCCGTGAGGTTGCCCTGCGCGTCGTGACCGAGCGGCAAGAGCGGGAGCAGGTTCGACATCGGCACGTCGCCGGTGACGAACGGTACGATGCCGACGATCAACAGCGGCGTGAGCGATGCAATGCCGAGAATGCGCTGCGTACGTGCAGCCTTCGACGCACCGCTGTGCTGAAGCTTGAACGTGATGAGAAGCAGAATCGTCGCGATGATGAACGTCGCGTTGATCCGCAGGGACAGACCCGGCTTGATGAACCCGAGATCCGCAACCTTGAGCTGCCAGTGCAGCACCGCCGCATTGGCGGGAAAGAGACTCGTGAGCGCGTAGCTCGCCGCGAGGCCGCAGCCGAGTGCAAGCATCGGCGACCACGCGAGCCAGTTGCACCACACGGAAACCGGGGCAATCAGCTTGCTGTAACGCACCCAGCCAATCGCGCCGTACACCGACGCGCCGCCCGATTTATGGGGAAATAGCCCGGATATTTCCGCATAAGTCGCGCTTTGAATCAGCCCCATCGTGATCGCGGCGATCCAGATCGCCCACGCGGGCTGGCCGATCGTCGCGCATACGCCGCCGATCGTGAACAGCACGCCTGCCGGCACGCCGCTCGTCACCCAAAAAGCGTCTTTCCAGGTCAGGCCACGGTGCAGCGTATGGCCCGTCGAATCATGTGAGATGGTTGCCTCAACATCACTGGTGCGATTAGCACGCAGTCCTGCCTGACTCATCCAGTTCCTCCTCTCGATCAGTGTTAGCGCGTTGGCGCTTACGCTGCTCCGATACAAAGCAGATGACTCCGCACAAGGGCGCTAGTGTAACAACTTACGCGCTTTTTTGCAGAATCCGCAAAAGAATTCCGGGATATGGCCGCATTGCATCCTGATTGTTTCGGATTCCTGCATGCCATTCCCGGCGTATTTTTATGATGATTCGTACGACGTAGATCGAGGCGCTTACTGTGCGCCTTCCGTCCACGAATTCACGCGATCGGCATGCGCCGCAATCCACGCATCCGCGGCCGCTTCCGGCTTCGAGCCGTTCTGGATCGCCAGCATCACGCTGTCGATTTCACCCGGCTTCCACTGGAATTTCTTCAGGAACGCGACGACCGGCTTCGCCTTGGTTTCGAGGCCCGGATTCACGACGCTGTCGACGTGCTCGGCGCCGCCGAACACCTTCTTCGGATCCTCGAGGAAGCGCAGCTTCCACTTCGCGAACATCCAGTGCGGCGCCCAGCCGGTCACGATCACCGGCTTGTTCGCGCCGACCGAACGCGACAACTCGGCCGTCATCGCGCTGCCCGAGCTGGGCATCAGCGTGTAGTTCAGCCCGTAGCTCTTGATCGCGTCGTCGGTCTTGCGCATCACGCCGGCGCCCGCATCGATGCCGACGATCCGGCCGCCGAAGCTGCCCTTCTCCGCATTCAGGTCGTCGATGCTCTTCGCCTTCACGTACGCGGGTACGATCAGGCCGATCTTCGCATCGGGGAAATTCGCGCCGAGGTCGACGACCTTGGCCTTGTACTCGTCCCAGTACGAGCCGTGCGTGACCGGCAGCCACGCGGACAGCGTCGCATCGAGATCGCCGCGCGCGACGCCCTGCCACATGATCCCGGCCGCGACCGGCACGAGCTTCACCTCGTAGCCGAGCTTCTTCTCGATGACGCGGGCCGCGACGTTCGACGTCGCGACGCTGTCGTCCCAGCCTTCGACGTAGCCGATTTTCAGCGTCGGCTTCGTATCGGCCAGTGCCGATGCGCTCAATGCCACCATTGCCGACAGGGCGCCGGTCCACAACAGTTTTCCGAACAGTTTCATGGTCGATCTCCTTGGTCTGCGCACCGTGCGCGTTGTCTCTCTAGGTTCTTCAACCACAAATCCGCGGTATCGTTGTTTTCCGACAGATGCTTGTCCGGACGCGACGCGCCCGGACAGCCGATGGCGTGCTTCGACTACTTGTCGATCACGAGATCCGACAGCGGCTTGCTGCAGCACAGCAGCACCATCCCCTGGTCGATCTCGCGCTGGCGGATACCGCCGTTGTGCTTCATCTCGACCTGCCCCGACACGAGCTTCACCTTGCAGGTGCCGCACATGCCCTGCGTGCACGAGGCGGGCAGCCGCACGCCCGACTGGCGCGCCGCGTCGAGCACGTGCTGCTCCGAGCCGCACGAAATCTCGCGGTTGCTCTTCGCGAAGCTGACCGTGTACTGCTTCGTCGCGGCGTCACCGCCTTCGACCGGCGGCACGAGTTCGGCGAGCACTTCGTCGCTCGCGGTCTGCGCGAGCGTTTCGAACGAGAAGCTTTCCTCGTGATACTGCTTGCGATCGAAGCCGGCTTCGTCGAGCAGGTCGCGCACGGCCTTCATGTACGGCGCGGGGCCGCACGTGAAGATCTCGCGTTCCATGAAATCCGGCGCGATCAGCTTGAGCAGCGGCAGCGTCAGGAAGCCCGTGACGCCCGGCCAGTTGGTACGTGCGCCGACGCGCTCGACGACGAACGACGTGCGGAAATTCGTATGGTTCGACGCGATCAGGTCGAGCTCGCGCGCGAAGATGATGTCGTCAGGCGTACGTGCGCTGTGCACGAACAGGATGTCGCGATCCTCCGCGAGATCGTGGTGCGCGCGGCTCATCGACATCAGCGGCGTGACGCCCGAGCCGGCCGACAGGAACAGGTACTTGCGCGCCGGATGCCGCGCGCAGGTGAATTCGCCGGCCGGGCCGAGCACGCGCACCGCCGCGCCCGGCTGCAGGTTGTCGTGCAGCCAGTTCGACACCTTGCCGCCCGGCACGCGCTTGACCGTGATCGAAATCGTGTGCGGCCGCGCCGGCGACGACGAGATCGTGTAGCAGCGGTTGATCGTCTCGCCGTCGATGTCGAGCTCGAGCGTGATGAACTGCCCGGGCTCGAACGAGAACGTGCGGCCCTGCGGCGAACGGAAGAAGAAACTCTTCACGTCATGGGTTTCCTGCCGCACGTGGCAGCACACCAGCGTTTCCTCGACGTCGCTCGTCCAGCGCTCGGGCAGCGCGTTCCAGAACGCCGGGTGCGTCACCCGGCTGTCCGCCGGCTCGAAATTGGCCGCATCTCGCATCATGTCTTGCTCCGCATATACGCTGCTAAGTACTACGCGCCGGTTTTTTCGGCGAGCCGGCCGATATACCAGGCCGAGAATTTTTCGACGAGACCTTCCGTGTACGGCGAATACGGGCCCGGCTCGTACGCGCTGCTGTTCGCCCCGCGCTGCGAGAATTCGACGAGCGCGCGATCCTGGTCGTTGGTCGCGTTCCACACGGCCGTGAGGTTCTTCACGTCGTAGTCGATGCCTTCCTTCGCGTCCTTGTGCACGAGCCACTTCGTGCGCACGAGCGTCTTGCCGGCCGACAGCGGGATCACCGAGAACGTCACGATGTGATCGCTCATGAAGTGGTGCCACGAGTTCGGCTGCGTCCAGAACGACAGCCCGCCGAGGTCGGCCTTGTCGAAGCCGCCGAGCAGCTTCTTCGACGCGACCTTCGCATCGAGCGTCTGCGATTCGCCGTGACGGTCGAGCGGCAGGCGCTGCGTGCGGAAACCCGTCACGTCGAGCAGTTTTTCGATTTCGGCGGACGGCAGGCCCATCTCGGCCCACTCCTTGCCGCGCCGCACGCAGGTTTCGGCGAACGCGTCCATGCCTTCGGCGTTCGCGTCGGAACGCTGGTAGCCGAAGCCGTATTCGTACAGCGAGATCGTCAGCTCCGGATGGTTCGCGACGCAGTGATAGCACTCGCGGTTGTTCTCCATCGTGAGCTTCCAGTTGCCTTCCTCGATGATGTCGATCTGCGCGGCGATCTTCGTGTTCGGCAGATCGTGCGGCAGCAGGTACGGCTCCATCTCGGCGCGCATCTGCGCGAAATCGACCGGCGGCTCGTCGGCGAGGCAGATGAAGATCAGGCCCGCGAGATTCTCGACGTGCACCGACTTCAGGCTGTGCTTGCAACGGTCGAACTTCTCGCCCATGTGCTCGGCGAACATCAGCTGGCCCGTCAGGTTGTAGGTCCAGCTGTGGTATGGGCACACGATGTTGCCGACCGAGCCTTTATCTTCGTTGCACAGGCGCGCGCCGCGGTGACGGCACACGTTGTGGAACGCGCGGATCGCCATGTCGTCGTCGCGCACGATCAGGATCGAATCGTTGCCCAGCTGCACCGTCACGTAATCGCCCGGCTCGGGAATGTCCGGTTCGATCGCCACCTGGATCCAGTGCTGGCGGAAAATCGCCTCCATGTCGAGCGCGAAGATGTCCTCGCTCGTGTAGAACGGTGCGTCGAGGCTGTGCCCTTCCTTGCGCCGCTCGATCAATGCACGAATGTCTGCCGATACTTTCATCGTTTGCTCCGGATTCCTTGCATCCCTGGGTTTCTTGCCGACAGGCATCAAAATCAGTAGTCGATGAGCTGATGCTCGCGCAAATACGCGAGGATCACTTGTGCTTTTTCGACCGAACTCCCTTCATTTACGACGTTGCCGCCACGGCTTTCGGTCGTCGTCGCGGACAGCATCCGGGCATGCCCGGAGCGCTTCTCGGCGGCGACCAGCTTTACGGGTTTACGCTCGACCGGGCCGACCGTCCACGCGGTGGCGTCGGCGTCCGCACCGGGCGCCGCGAGCGCCGGCCGGATCGCGCCGGCGCGCAGCCGCGCATACGCATAGCGCGGCTCGACACCCGCGAGCGGATGGACGGCGACGACGGCCGGCAGCGCCGCGTCGACACGCCGCCGCAGCCCTTTCGGCAAAAATTGCCGGACCGCCGCACGGCCGCCCTCGACCGTCACGTCGACGGCCGAGCCGACGAGCGGATAGCCGAGTGCCGCGGCGACGCGGTACGGCAGCATCCCGGTGTCGTACGCGCCCTCGGCGCGCGTGCCGGTCAGCACGAGGTCGTAGCCTTCGACGCGCGCGGCGAGCGCGTGCACGGCATCATCGCCGTCGCGGCAGGCCAGCACCTCGACCTCCCGCGCACCGAGCGCGAGATACTCGGCCAGCGCCGAATTCGCGGGGTCGCCCGCGTGGATCACGTCGAGCGTCGCGCGATGCTGCTCGGCGAGCTGCCGGCCGGTTTCGAGCGCGGCCGCATCGTTGCGGCTGTAGCGTGCGACGCCGCTGACCGGATGCCGGCCGACGGACACGAGCACCGCGATGCGTTGCAAGGGGCGAGGGGCGTTCATGCGGCGACTCCTTCGGGTTCACGGGTGCCGACCGCGGCCGGCGATTCGCCGCGCGCGGCCCGCGCGGCCTGGACCTGTTCGATCAGCGCGGCGATCGTCGCCTGCGCGTCGCCGACCACCGTCAGGTTCGCGCGCTTCGCGATCGGCGCGCTGCCGTCGAGGTTGACCGCGATCACGTGGCGGCAGTCCTTGATCCCCTGCAAATGCTGCACCGCGCCCGAGATGCCGAACGCGATGTACACGCTCGCCTCGACCGTCTTGCCGGTCGCGCCGACCTGCTTGTCGCGCGTGAAGTGGCCGTTGTCGACCGCGACGCGGCTCGCGCCGATCGCCGCGCCAAATACGCCGGCCAGCCGCTCGAACGCGCCGATGTCGGACACGCCGTTGCCGGCCGACACGATGAAGTCGGCTTCCTCGAGCGCGACCTGGGCTGCGTCGATTTCGTCGAGGCCGAGATCGCGGTACGGCTGCGC
>NZ_BCPP01000319.1:0-6865 GCF_016586125.1 Burkholderia sp. E168m23 | reverse complement strand
TCGGCGGGTTTGAAGCGCGTCAGCGCGAAGCCCGCGAGAAACAGCGCGCCGATGCCCACGCGCAGCGCCATCAGCGGCGCGACGCCGAAATCGACCACGCCGACTCGGATAAACAGGAAGGATGCGCCCCACAGGGCGGCGAGCACGGTCAGCAGGAAAGCGTTCTTGGGTGACATCGATCGGGCCGGGGCGAGACGGGATGCGAAGAATCTTACACCGCGTTACCGCACCGTCGTTTCAGGATCGGATGAAACGACAAGAAACGGGAATTCCGCCGCTTACGGCGGAATAGTCGGCCACGCGCGGCACGACCGCTCAGATCAGTGATGACGCCAGCTGCCGCGTCCGCCGAAACCGAAATTGAGCGACAGCGCCGGGCCCCAGTAACCGCCCCACGCGGGCGCATACGCCGGCGCCGGATAGTAATAGGCGGGGGCCGGATCGACATACACGGGCGCGGGCTGTACCGGCACCGGCGCCGCCGTGTAATAGCCGCCCGGATAGTAGCCGTAGGGGTAGTAGCAGCCGGCAAGCGTCGTGCACGCGAGCGCCGCGGCGACGAAGGTCCTCTTCATGATGTGTCTCCGGCGGAGCCGGCCATCGGCAGATGCTTCAAGCTTAGGCCGCGGACCGATGACACGGTATGAAAAACGGTAACCGATCATTTCCGGGCGGCGCGGCCGCGCCTTTGCGGCACGGCATACGAAACATACGAAAACGGCGCTTCCGCATCGCGGAAACGCCGTTGAACCGACCGACCTGCAGCTGGGCGACGCCCAACCGGCCGATGTCGCGCTCGTTACTTGCCGACCTGGTTACCGATGATGCCGCCGGCCGCCGCGCCACCCAGCGTCGACAGCGCGTTGCCGCCGATCGCCGCGCCGGCCACGCCGCCGACACCCGCACCGATTGCCGTATCGCGCTGGCGTCGCGACATCGAATCGCAGGCCGACAGGCTGGCCACGGTCGCAACGAGAAGAGCGCATACCCCAAAACGCCGAATCGAATTCATGATCGTTGTCCTTGTGGTAGTGAACGGAAGGCGCACGACCGGCTGGCGGCCGCGCATGACTTCAATCTACGCGCCGTCCCGCGACGCTGCTGTAAGGACTTGTTAAGGCCCGCGCGGTTTCGTAATCAATTGTTTCGCACCGGATTGGCAGGCACACGGCATGCGCAACAGGCACACGGCACGCGCAAAAAAGCCCGCTCGAAAGCGGGCTTCGTGCATCGCGACGCGAGCCGGTGCGGCTCGCCGCGCGCTTACTGACGGTGGTAGATCTCGGCGCCGGTCTTCACGAACTCGACCGCCTTGACCTCCATCCCTTTCTTCAGCGCTTCGGTTTCCGACACGCCCTGCTGCGCCGCGAACTCGCGCACGTCCTGCGTGATCTTCATCGAGCAGAAGTGCGGGCCGCACATCGAGCAGAAGTGCGCGACCTTGGCGGAATCCTTCGGCAGCGTCTCGTCGTGGAATTCGCGCGCCTTGTCCGGGTCGAGACCGATGTTGAACTGGTCTTCCCAGCGGAACTCGAAGCGCGCCTTCGACAGCGCGTTGTCGCGCACCTGCGCGCCCGGGTGGCCTTTGGCGAGGTCGGCGGCGTGCGCGGCGAGCTTGTACGTGATGATGCCTTCCTTCACGTCGTCCTTGTTCGGCAGGCCGAGATGTTCCTTCGGCGTCACGTAGCACAGCATCGCGGTGCCGAACCAGCCGATCATCGCGGCGCCGATGCCCGACGTGATGTGGTCGTAACCCGGCGCGATGTCGGTGGTGAGCGGCCCGAGCGTGTAGAACGGCGCTTCCTTGCACCAGTCGAGCTGGAGATCCATGTTCTCCTTGATCAACTGCATCGGCACGTGGCCGGGGCCTTCGATCATCACCTGCACGTCGTGCTTCCACGCGATCTGCGTGAGTTCGCCGAGCGTCTTCAGTTCGCCGAGCTGCGCTTCGTCGTTCGCGTCGTAGATCGAGCCGGGACGCAGGCCGTCGCCGAGTGAGAAGCTCACGTCGTACGCCTTCATGATCTCGCAGATCTCTTCGAAGTGTTCGTACAGGAAGCTTTCCTTGTGATGCGCGAGGCACCACTTCGCCATGATCGAGCCGCCGCGCGACACGATGCCCGTCATCCGGTTCGCGGTGAGCGGCACGTACTGCAGGCGCACGCCCGCGTGGATCGTGAAGTAGTCGACGCCTTGCTCGGCCTGCTCGATCAGCGTGTCGCGGAAGATTTCCCAGGTGAGGTCCTCGGCCTTGCCGTTGACCTTTTCGAGCGCCTGGTAGATCGGCACCGTGCCGATCGGCACCGGGCTGTTGCGGATGATCCACTCGCGCGTTTCATGGATGTGCTTGCCGGTCGACAGATCCATCACCGTGTCGCCGCCCCAGCGGATCGCCCACGTCATCTTGTCGACTTCCTCGCCGATCGACGACGTGACGGCCGAGTTGCCGATGTTCGCGTTGATCTTCACGAGGAAGTTGCGACCGATGATCATCGGCTCGGATTCCGGGTGGTTGATGTTCGCCGGGATGATCGCGCGGCCGCGCGCGACTTCGTCGCGCACGAATTCCGGCGTGATCTCGGCGAGCGAGTTCGCGCCGAAGGCCGCGGCGCCGAACGCCTGGCCCGGATGCTGGCGGCCCATCATCGCGGCGAGCTTCGCGCCGTTCGGGCCGCTCGACTTCAGGCTCTCGATGTACTCGGCGCGGCGCTGGTTCTCGCGGATCGCGATGTATTCCATTTCCGGCGTGACGATGCCCTGACGCGCGTAGTGCATCTGCGTGACGTTCTTGCCGGGCTGCGCGCGGCGCGGATTGCGGTGCAGGCCCGGAAAGCGCAGGTCGGCCGTGGCCGGATCGGCCGCGCGCTCGAGGCCGTACTGGCTCGACAGGCCGGGGAGCACTTCGGTGTCGCCGCGCGCCTCGATCCAGCGCTGGCGCAGTGCGGGCAGGCCCGCGCGGATGTCGATCTTCGCGTCCGGATCGGTGTAGGGGCCCGACGTGTCGTACACGTAGATCGGCGGATTCTTCTCGCCGCCGAAGCCGGTCGGGGTGTCGGCCTGCGTGATCTCGCGCATCGGCACGCGGATGTCGGGCTGCGAGCCGGTTACATAGACCTTTCGCGAATTGGGCAGCGGCGCGACGGCGGCGGCGTCGACGTGCGCGTCGGCAGACAGAAACTTCGGATTGGCGTTCATGCAATCTCCTGTGCGGGCGCCGGACAGGCGCTGCGGCGCTTGCCCGGAGCCCTTGACGAATGTGGGGCTCGAGCTAAGCAGGAGACGAGGCTTGGTGAGGCGGCGGATTTCGTCAGAAGGATGGCGGCGAAATCCGTACGCTTCCCTGCGCTGGCATTATCCAGATCAGGTTCAAAGGGTATTTCTCACCCGCAATGCCGGTTGTTTGACCGAACGCATTGCAGGACCCCCGCGTTAGCAAGGGCACACGATACACCGGCTTGGCGGTGGTTTCAACCGGGTGCGAAGCCGATGCCGCCGGGCGGCGGCCGGATCGCGGCCGGCGAACCGGGCAGGGTGCACCGCAGCAATCCCGACTGCCGAACGGCGTCCCGGCCGGGCCGGATAGCGCCAGGCGGTGCAGCATTCGCGTCTTCATTTTCGGCGTCTAGAATTTTTTTTGACATCGCTGTCATTTCCGGCGGTGTGCTCCGTCTATTCGGCTCCCAAACCCATGTATCGGAGAGATGTCATGAAAAACGTATTCCTCGCCGCCTGCGTCGCCGCACTTGCCACGATCGCAACGGGCGCCCATGCGCAGAACGACGCCATGTCGAAGGACGGCACGTCGATGTCGAAAGACGCGATGGGCCACGACGCGATGGCCAAGGACGATGCGATGGCCAAGGACGGCGCGATGAAGAAGGACGGCATGAAGAAGCACGCGATGAAGAAGGATGCGATGGGCCACGACGCGATGAAGAAGGGCGATGCGATGAAGAAGGACGCCATGAGCCCGTCGAACTGACGAATGCGGGCGGGGCGCGGCCGGCCGGTTACCGGCACACGTCGCGTCCCGCTGCATCATCCCGGGAGTCTTCATCATGCAAACGGTTCCTGTCACCGATCGCGCGAGCGTGCCGCCGCCCGCGCCGACGATCCATCCGCGGTGGGTGCGCGCGAGCCACTGGCTCAACGCGCTCGCGGCGATCCTGATGGCGTTGTCGGGCTGGCGTATCTACGATGCGTCGCCGATCTATCCGGCGTTCACGTTCGCGCACGGCATCACGCTCGGCGGCTGGCTCGGCGGCGCGCTGCAATGGCATTTCGCGGCGATGTGGCTGCTGGTCGGCAACGGGCTGTTCTATCTCGCGATGTCGATCGCGACGGGGCGCTTCGCGCGCAAGTTGCTGCCCGTGACGCCTGTGTCGGTGTGGCGCGACGTGCGCGCGGCGCTCGGCGGGCGGCTGTCGCACGACGACCTGAGCGTCTACAACGCGGTGCAGCGTGCCGCATACCTGACAGCGATCGTCGATCTCGTCGTGCTGGTGCTGTCGGGGCTCACGATCTGGAAATCGGTGCAATTTCCGCTGCTGCGCGAGCTGTTCGGCGGTTACGACAACGCGCGCATCGTGCACTTCTGGGCGATGGCGCTGCTGGTCGCATTCGTCGTCGTCCATGTCGCGATGGCGTTGCTGGTGCCGCGCTCGCTGCTCGCGATGCTGCGCGGCCGTTGACCCGCGCGACGCGGGCGAAGGAACTCATCATGTCGGAATCCGAAAAAAACCACGGCGCGCCGCGCTGGACGCTCGACCGGAAATCGCTCGAGCTCGACGTGCGCCGCGAACTCGAGATGCCGTCGAGACGGCTCTTCAACCGGCGCGTGCTGACGCTCGGCGGCCTCACGATGCTGACCGGCTGCACGCTGCAGGACGACGCGTCGGTCAACACGTTCCTCGAGAAAGTGTCGCGCATGAACGATCGCGTGCAGGCTTGGTTGTTCAACCCGAACCGGCTCGCGCCGACCTACACCGAAGCCGACATCACGCGGCCGTTTCCGTTCAACGCGTACTACGGGATCGACGAAGTGCGGCACGTCGACGAGTCGACCTATCGCCTCGTGCTGTCCGGCCGTGTAACGGGCAAGCGCGTGTGGACGCTCGACGAGCTTCGCGCGCTGCCGCACGCGGAACAGATCACGCGGCATATCTGCGTGGAAGGGTGGAGTGCGATCGGCCGCTGGGGCGGCACGCCGTTCGGCACATTCCTCGCGCGCGCCGGCGCGGACACGCACGCGAAATACGTCGGCTTCAAGTGCGCGGACGACTACTACGAAAGCATCGACATGCCGACCGCGCTGCATCCGCAGACGCTGCTCGCATTCGATTACGACGGCCGCCAGCTGCCGCCGGAATACGGGTTTCCGATGAAGCTGCGGATGCCGACCAAGCTCGGCTACAAGAACCCGAAGCACATCATGGAAATTTTCGTGACGGATACGTTCCCGGGCGGCTACTGGGTCGATCAGGGCTACAACTGGTTCGGCGGCTCGTGAGCGGTGCGCGCGGCGTGCACGGCGTGCGCACGCGTCATACGGATTCGCGCACCTGGAGATCGACGCGCAGGCCGACTGCCGAGGCCATGTTCACGAGCGCGTCGAGCCCGAACAGGTTGATCTTGCCGCGCATCAGGTCGGAGACGCGCGGCTGCGTGACGCCCAGCTGCTTCGCGGCCTCGGCCTGACTCAGTTCGAGCCGCGCGATGCGCTGCTTGAGCGCGATCATCAGTTCGGAGCGCAGCTTCATGTTCGCGGCTTCCGCCGGCTCGCTTTCGATTGCGTCCCAGACGTTCGCGTAGCGTTCATTGGTCATCGTTTCAACTCCATCATCAGCGTCCGATAGCGGCGGGCGGCGAGGTCGATATCGGTCTTGTTCGTGCGCGTCGATTGCTTGCGGAAGCAGTGCAGGACGTAGACGGCCTCGGTGAAAGTCGCGACGTAGACGATCCGGAATGCGCCGCTTGCATCGCGCAGGCGAATTTCCCGCACGCCGACGCCGATCGTGCGCATCGGTTTCCAGTCGTCGGGTGCGAGGCCGCGCTGCACCTGGTCGATCTGGTGGCCGGCTTCGCGTCGCGCAGGCAACGGAAAGCCGCGGAGATCGGCCAGCGCGCTGCCGACGAAAACGACGGGCTTCGGCGGAAGAATGTCTGGATTATACAAAATTTTGTATGGGCTGTGCAGGTGGCGGAAAGAAGCTGCGGGCGCCGCCAGGGGCGCGCGCCGTCCGTCACGATAGGCGCGTCACGGCGCACCGATGCACAAACTGGCCGTCAGGCCGATGCTGGATCAAGGGTTGCGAAGGGTGGCGCAGGCGTGTCGCCCACACGCCAGCGATTCCCCCATTGCGTATCCGGCCCCGGATTTCACCGGTCCGTCGCGCGAAAAATGTCGCGCCGAAACATCAGTCGATATCTTTCAGACAGGTCCGACGATGCTTTCGAATCCTTGATGCCATAATGCCGAGCGTGTGCAGCCGACGCGGTTGCGCACGTTTTTTTTGCCCCGTTTTTGTCCCTTTGCCGCCGCTTGCCGGTTCTCTTTCGTCGCCGTTCGCACTGCCATGTCGTTCCGCACGTTCGCTCTGCCTTCCCGGTCCCGCGTGGACCGTTTGCCGGCATCGCCGGCGTCTTTCAGCGGAGCACGCGGCGTGACGTGCGGGCGGGTGGCGCGATGACGCCGCTCGACCGCCTCCTCGATTTCCTCGCCCGCTTTTCGTTCCGGATTCGCCTGCCGCAAAGCCGCGGCGGCCGCGTGGCGCTGGCGCTCGTCTTCATCTATTTCGTCTGGGGTTCGACCTACAGCGGGCTGCATTTCGCGCTGCAGTCGTTCCCGCCGCTGCTGCTGTCGGGG
>NZ_BCPP01000318.1:0-6886 GCF_016586125.1 Burkholderia sp. E168m23 | reverse complement strand
GGTCGGATTCATGCTGCTGACCGCCAGCACGAATCTGCCCGGCGTGAGCGAGAGTGTTTTCAGTATGCTCGCGTCCGGTTCCAGGGCGTCGAGATGGTCGGCACCGAGCGGCACGACGCTGATTTTTTTCGTTGAAACACCACAGTGGTGAGCGAGGCGATCGCGCGAGAAGCGAGAATTGGTCAACACGCATAGGGACGTGCGCGCGAGAATCCAGAACATGACCCGATACCACGCCCGGAACAGTCGGGAAAAGTGGGCAGGGGTGTCGAACACCGCGGCATCGTGCATGTAGATGATCTGATTGCCGAGGAAAACGGAAGCGGAATTGCTCAGGTTGACGATGCGGTTACGAGACGAAAAAAGCGGCAATGCCAGTTGTTCCCAGATCACGCCCTTGGAAAAACCGACCTTGAGCGTCGTCGTCCCGTCCACCGTCGCGTCGGCGTGCGGAGGCACGAGAACCGTGATCGAGCCTTGCGGTTGCACCCTGACCAGGGCGGCGATGAGCTCGCGGGCGACGCGTTGCACGCCGGTCGTCTTTTGGGTGGAGAATCGGCCGTTATATACGAGTTGCTTGGGTTTTTTGGGCGTGCTCATGTCAAATCCGGTGAAATCGATGCGCGTCCAGGGCGCTTGCCGCGCGCCCTGAACGGCAGCGTTTGTCTGTCGTTATGCGTTGCGTCGGCGCGTTCCATCCCGGCCATGCACGCGATATCCCGACGGCTTCGCGCTCGAGGCCGCGGCCACCCGATCCGGTTCCGGCCGCGTGTCAGGCCTCGACGTGATCGGGCGCCGCAGGCTCGAACCGTCGTGCAGGGACGGTACGCAAATGGGGGCTCAGTCCGTAAAGGGATTGCCATTGCCGGAAAATCGCGTTCATGGAAAATCGATGAAGTGCGAACTTTCTCGCCGATTCCCCCATTTGCTCTCGCAACTGGTGGTCGTCGCAGAGCATGGCCACATACCGCGCCATCTCGTCGGCGTTTGACGCGACATAGCCGGTCACACCATGAATGACGACGTCGCGGTTGCCGACGACGTCGGTCACCACCGCGGGCAGCCCGGCGACCTGGGCTTCGATCAGCGCGACGGGCATGCCTTCCCAGCGGGATGTCTGGACGTAGATATCCAGTTGGGACGTCAGTTCGAGTGCACGCGTGCGTGTCACCCATCCGCTACAGGAAATGACCTGGTTTTCCTGCTGATCCGGGATGTCGTCAGGGGTGCCGCCGATCCACATGAACGTCAGATCGGAATCGCGCAGATCGGTCGCCAGTTGCAGGAAGGCTTGATGATTTTTCTGAAACGACGCGCGCCCGCTCATCCCTACCACGATCTTTCGATCGCCACGCGGTTGACGTGAAGGAACCTCGGCTACATTGACGCCGTTTTCCACGAGCACCGCCGTTTTTGCCCGAATCCTGCCTTTGATTTCCCTGAGCTCGCTGTCCGAGCAGGCGACGATGGTGCCGCCCAGAAGGGCCGTCATTCGTTCAAAGCCGAGGTAGGCAAGCTGTTTCGCGCGGGAGACGTCACGACGCAAGAACGAGAGTCCATGCGGTGAATAGAGCACCTTCGCACCAGGTGTCGCTATCCTCGCGGCAGCACGCCCTAGCACTCCGGCCTTCGAAGAGTGAAGGTGGATGACTGTCGGGTCGCATTCGCGAAGCATGTCGGCCAGTTCCTTCACGCTGATCAAGTCTTGCCTGATGCTGATTTCGCGAGCCATCGCGACGTGGACGAGCTTGATGCCGGGCCGGAACAGCGTCGGGAAATCGATCGGCGTCTCGGAGCGGATCGAATGCAGCACGGTCACGTCGACGCCGGCCGCTGCGGCGTGGTTGGCGAGATGGACCAGCATGGACAGCACGCCGCCGCCAAACGCTTCGACAATGTGAACGATTCTTTGTCTGGTCATCTTCGAGACGGTTAGTTCGACCGGGTGTGGCGCGGCCGCCCGCAAGACGCGGGTATCCGGCAAATCGCGAAGTCGGTTGCGTCCGATCGGCTCGTCATGAGGAATCGTAGAACTATGCATTCCTGAATGATTTGGCATTGAGTAAGTTGCGTCCTCATTCGCGAAACCGGCAGCGGTCGCACGGGCGCACTTGATTCCGTGCGTCACAAGCATTGTGCTATGCCCGTGCGGCTGACTAGGTGCGATGGCTTACATTGAGTGGCCGACGTGCCTTCGGCCAGATGTCGCGCATATCCGGGCGGTTCGGCTCACGTCTGTCGAGCAGTGTCGATCATATCGACAGGTGCATGCGTTGCGGGTGACGCAGGCTGCACGGATTGCGGCGGCAGTGCCTCGACCGCCCGCCCATACTGATCCTCGAACCGCACGATATCGTCCTCGCCGAGATAGTTGCCCGACTGCACCTCGATGATTTCGAGCGGAATCCGGCCGGGATTCTCGAGTCGATGCACTTCGCCGACGGCGATGTACGTCGATTCGTTCTCGCACAGCAGGAACGTGTCGGCGCCGCGCGTCACCTTCGCGGTGCCGCGCACGACGATCCAGTGCTCGGCGCGGTGATAGTGCATCTGCAGCGACAGCCGCTTGCCGGGTTCGACGACGATCCGCTTCACCTGGAAGCGCTCGCCGAGATCGATCGAATCGTAGTGGCCCCACGGTCGCTGCACCTTGCGGTGCTCGCTCGCCTGCGGGCGCTGGTCGGTCTTCAGGCGCGCGACGATGTTCTTCACGCGCTGCACGTCGTGCTTGTTCGCGACCAGCACCGCATCGGCCGTCTCGATCACGACGACGTCCTTCATCCCGACGCACGCGACGAGACGGCCTTCCGAACGCACGAGGCTGTCCTGCGTATCCTCGAAGACGATCGGCCCGCGCGCGACGTTGCCCTGGTCGTCCTTCGGCATGATTTCCCAGATCGCGTCCCACGTGCCGACGTCCGACCAGCCCGCCGCGAGCGGCACCACGATGCCTTCGATGCCGAGTTCGGCGTGTTCCGCGAGGCGCTCCATCACCGCATAGTCGATCGAATCCGCCGGGCACGCGTCGAAGGCCGCCGCATCGATCCGGAAGAACGGATCGTCGGCGACGCCCGCGCGCCATGCGCTGTCGCAGGCTGCGTGGATGCCCGGCGCGAGTGCGCCGATCGCCTTCAGCCAGACCGATGCGCGCGTGACGAAGATCCCGCTGTTCCACCAGTAATCGCCCGATTGCAGATAGCGCTCGGCGAGCGTTGCATCGGGCTTTTCGACGAAACGCCCGATCGCGTAGCCGCCCTGGCTGCCGCGGCGGCCCGAGCGCGGTTCGCCGACCTGGATGTAGCCGTAGCCGGTCTCCGCGCGGCGCGGCAGCACGCCGAGCGTGACGATCGCGCCTTCCTGCGCATAACGCGCCGCACGCGCGATCGCGTCCTGGAACGCGCCGACGTCGACGATCACGTGATCGGCCGGCATCACGGCGAGCACGGGATCGTCCGCGAGCGCGCTCGCATCGAGCGCCGCAAGCGTCAGCGCGGGCGCGGTGTTGCGCGCGGCCGGCTCCAGCAGGATGCGGGCAGGCGCCGAGCGGCCGTGTACCTGCTCGGCGCTCATGAAGCGATGCTGTTCGCCGCACACGAGCAGCAGCGTGTCGCCGAGCGACGCGTTCGCGATGCCGTTCAGGCGGCGCGCTGTCGCCGACAGCGGCGACTCGTTCGAAACCAGCTCGATCAGTTGCTTCGGATACTGCTCGCGCGACAGCGGCCACAGCCGCGTGCCGGAGCCGCCGGCGAGAATCACCGGCAGGATGCTCGGCAGATCGGGTTCGGGAACCGGGCGAAGGGTGCGGGTCATCGGTTCGCTCCGGTATCGGCAGGTAGTCGGGGGTGAGCGCGGCCGTCGGCGCGTGCGTCGTCGTTGCGCGAGACCGAAACGGCGCGCGACAGCAGCTGACGCAGCGCGCCGGCCGCGCGGTCGGCCGACCGGACCAGGCCCACGAACGGCGCGCCCTGTTCGAGATACGGGCCGTAGGCCTTGCGGAATCCGAACTGTTTGTAGAACGCCTGACGCGGCGCAGGCACGTGCGTGCGCACCGCGGTGTCCGGCCACGCGGCCTGCGCGGCGGTGAGCGCGCGCTCGATCAGGCGTTCGAGCGTGTCGTCGTCTCGGCAGCTTTCGCTCGTCAGCACCTTGTCGATCACGACGTCCGGATCGATGTCGTCGCCGGGCAGGATGCGCGCGTAGGCGGCGACTTCCGTCGTGTCGCCGTCGCGCACGCTCGCGTAGACGTGCAGCGCGCCCGCGTCCTTGCCGTCGATGTCGAGATGCGTGTGCGCGTCCTCGACCACCAGCACGGCGTTGCGCGCGCGCAGGATTGCATAGAGATCGACGGCGCTCAGATGTTCGAATTCACAACAATGCCATTCCATGATGCTGTCCTCGCGTGATGCCTTCGGCATGCCGCGCCGCACGGACGCGATCGTTCCGTGCAGCGCGGCGATCCTCATCATCCGGATGCGCGGTACGGCGGTCTGTTCGAAAGCGTACTCACCCTCGGGATTCGCACGCCGGCGCCGGATACGGGGCGATGCGCATGACGCGCGAGCGTCGCAAGGTGCGGTAGCACACACCGTCCGGGCCGGTGCCTTTTCATAATTGATTCATCGTGGCGGCCTGCAATGAAGCACGGTCGGACGACATCGCACGCAAACGACGGACGGAGGCGGGACCGGAAATTGCGAGCCTGGGCTGATCGTGCGCGGCAGTGCGTGACACAGGATCGCCGCCGATTGCGGGGCGTCGGCGGATTCATGCGATCTCGCCGCATTCCAGCGGAATGGCGCGCACCTGCGCGGTGCACCCGTCCGGCGTCGGTACGCTGCCGCTCGCGCGCATGCCCGATCGCCGCGATCTGTCAGGCGTCGGCACCCGTTCGAGCCGTGCGGCTGGCGCGGCCGCGCAAGGGGGCGATCATGCTGCATCGCACGACACGCGCGCCAACGCCCGGTATTCACGCCGACTCACGCGGGTCGGCGCGAATCCGCCTAAAAGAGCCGGTGCGGCGCGATGTCGAGGATTACGCGGTGATTACGACGTGTAACTGCCGGGCGGCCCGCGCGCCGCCGCGATGCGATCCGGCTACCCGGCCGCGGGCGGGATTATGCGGTCCGGCGAACACGGCGCCGCGATTTTTGGGAGATTTCGATGGAAATCACGGGCAATCGCCGGGATCAATCTTGCGGAAAAGTAGTATTTGCCACTGATTGACGGGAATGGTCATAGATAATCAAATCTCAGTGGTCAAAAGCGCACGGCGCCGCGCCGCGGGCAGCGTAACCGACTGATTCAGGTTTATCGTTTGGTAACAAGACCAACGCGAAACGGGGTGTAGATTCAGGTGCGGATGAAATGGGGCGGTCAATCCGGGCGCGGTTTGGCAGCCCTCCGGTTCAGCATCGGGCGCGACTGTCGTGTACGACGCGACGCACATGTGGACGGAATTTCCGTTGCCGACGTGCCCCGCCTGACGGCGGGTCGCTTCAAAGCCGGAATGTCGTGGCTCCCGTAGCCGCGCATTCCGTTCGAGTTCGATGACAACGAGGCCGGATGACATTCGGCTCGACCTCCGGGGGTTCTCGCCGTGTGCAGTTTCGATCTTCGCCAAGGCTGCGGAAACGCAGCGCGGAAAGGCGGCCATGCGCCGCCGGCCGCAGCGCACGCGTACGGTTCGCGGAGTGCAGAAAATGATGGTTCGTTATGAATATGCCAATAACGCGCGATAAGAGCGCCGGCGTGGGGAGCGGTAACGGGCAGCGTCCGTTGATTTACTGGACGCAGTCGCCGTCCGTGATGCTGCGAAAGGAATTGTCGCGCCGCGACTGGAAAGTATCGGTCGTCGCGCATGCGAACGAGCTGCGCGACACGTCCGGCGAAATTACCTGCGGCATTCTCGACTTGAGCGGCGGCCACGCCGATGCGATCGGCAGCATCGCGTCGACCTGCGCGTCGATGCGCGACGTCGTCTGGGTGGCGCTCGTGGATGTCGGCCAGACCGCCTCGCCGAACGTGCGGGCGCTGTTGCGCGACTACTGCTTCGACTACGTGACGTTGCCGGCGTCGCACCAGCGGATCGCCGATACGGTCGGCCATGCCTACGGCATGGAATGCCTGTTCGCGCGCGATCGCGAACAGCTCGAATCGGAAGAAAAGGGCATCGTCGGCACCTGCAGCGCGATGCTGCGGCTGTTCGATACGGTGCGGCGTTTCGCGCGCACCGACGCACCGGTGTTCGTGTTCGGCGAAACGGGGACCGGCAAGGAACTCACGGCCGTCGCGATCCATCGTCATTCGGAACGGCGCAACGGCCCGTTCGTTGCCGTCAACTGCGGCGCGATCCCGCCGCATCTGCTGCAATCGGAACTGTTCGGCTATGAACGCGGTGCGTTTACCGGCGCGAACGCGCGCAAGATCGGCTACGTCGAAGCCGCGAACGGCGGCACGCTGCTGCTCGACGAAATCGGCGACCTGCCGCACGAAAGCCAGGCGAGCCTGCTGCGATTTCTGCAGGAGCGTTCGATTCATCGTCTTGGCGGAAGCGATCCGGTGCCGGTCGACGTCCGGATCGTGTCGGCAACGCACGTCGATCTGCGCGAGGCAATGGAAGAAGGGCGTTTTCGCGCCGACCTGTTCCACCGTCTCTGCGTGATGCGCATCGACCAGCCGCCGCTGCGCGCCCGCGGCAAGGACATCGAACTGCTCGCGCACCACATGCTCGAACGCTTTCGCGGCGACGCGCGCCATCGCGTGCGCGGGTTCTCGACCGATGCGATCACGGCGCTCTACAAGCACGACTGGCCGGGCAACGTCCGCGAGCTGATCAACCGCGTGCGCCGTGCGGTCGTGATGACGGAAGGGCGCCTGATCACCGCGC
>NZ_BCPP01000317.1:0-6889 GCF_016586125.1 Burkholderia sp. E168m23 | reverse complement strand
CATGAAGGACAATTACGTCGCCTATATGGACAAGTCTGACGCACCAACAGCGCTCTCGCGTCTGGCTATCGCGTTTGAACACTACAATGAGCGCCACCCGCACAAAGCTCTGAAATACCGCTCGCCTCGCGAGTTCAGGCGTAATGCGGTGTCATCAACCTAACGGTGTCCGCGTGTCCTGAGTTACAGGGGCAACTCCAGTGATGTCCTATCCAGGGGCCTATCGGCATATGCTCCGCGCATCCCTTCGCTCGCCATGCGTCTCTTTAATACACCTATCAGACGTTCAACGATGGCCTTGCCGTCGGGACAACCGAGTGGAAGAACACTCAGCTCAATGCGCAAGTCGTCTACGATCGATTGTTGAGCGGATTCGGATAAGAATTCGCAACCCCTGTCTACGCATATACACGCGCTGAGGATCCCTGGCGGCCAGCGTATATCGTCGATATCGATGTCGAGTGCCGTGAAGCGCTTGGTTCGTGATGTAAAAGCAATCAGTAGTGTGTAGCGAAGCTCTTCGTAAGACGGTGGGGCAAGCGACATATAAACAGATAGGACATAGCGGCTCCAGCGGTCTATTGCAAGATAGATCGTAGGCTGACCAAGGCATATCTCGGGTAGCCCTTTCTGTCTGAGGAAAAGGCGCCCAGTGGCACTGTCTATTTCTGTAATCTCACCTGCGCTAGAGGCATATAGGGCCGCCGTATAGACGCCTGGCAGAGATGGGTGCCCTGGGGAGTTGGATATTGATGTCTCAGGCCCGCGGATGTAGTAACGGAACTGACGCAAAGTCACGGGAATTTGCTGCTCGCCACGAGTGTAAGCTGCGTAACGTTCGGGGTGACGCTCCCTGAATTCTTTACCCAGATAGGACTCGTGTGCGCCGGTCTGTGTCGCCTTGCCGTGGAGACGCCGCATGGCATCGCGCATGTCGTTAATGTCTTCTTTCTGTACGACGAAATCGCATTCACCTAATTCATTAGATAAGGCTGACTTAGGGCCTCGCCGGCGAGGAGCGGGTGTAGTCAGGTCGTCAGCGTGGAGATCGGTCGTTGACACGATTCCGTGCGGCCCGGACGGTAAATCGAGCAGTGCAAGGCGCGATCCGCCGAAATAGTAGTAGCGCAATACCCAACGTCGGAGCGAGACAGGACTGACGAGCTTAACTTTTGCGTGATCGCGGATCAATCGAGTGAACATGCCTCTGGTCAGATTTTGTTCGATGGAGAATTGCGCCAATAGTGGTTCGACAAGTTTCCAGATAGCTTGAAGACGTATATCTGGATCGGATTTCGGGTCGGGAATATTTTTAAATGCGTCTGGAAGTACAATGCGGCCCCATTCGCTACCTGTTGCATTGGCAAGTTCGGCAAGTTCGTGAAGCAAGAGCCGCTGCGGACGCCTTGCGTCGTGAGCAAGCTTCGCGTCACTAACCCACATCGCGTAGACGCAAGTATTAAATCGATGTGTAATGCGCAGATAGGTCCGCTCGCTTCCTGATAAGCGCAAAACGAGACCCGGGGCCGGTGTGGCAGAGGGAATGGCGACGAAGTCAACCATGATTGTAGCCGTCGTCTAGGACGACAGGTGCGCTAAGTGCAAGACGATGCGTCAGAGAAACCGGAATACGCTCGGACCACGCACAATAGAGAAATGTATCGAGCGCCGCCGTGTCGGTGAGATGCAAACGTTGACGTGATGCAACTAGGAGACTTTGTAGAGGGACATTGCGTTCGTAGCATGCGAGGAAGGTTTCGGCGTATGACTCTGCCAACTCGTCGTCACTGCGGTATTGATGGAGAAACCACGACCGGATGTAGCGCAAATTTTGGAGGACTTTGCGATCAAATTGGCTGGTGTCAACGCGGAACCAGGGCACACCATTCTCTATACACCACAAATACTGGACATATAGTAGCTGACCGCTTCTATCATGCAAGTTGGCAACCGTAGGAGATAGGTTCGCTGCTCGATACGTAAGCCCCTTGTCGGTCAGCTCTGTAACGAGGAAATCCAGTGTGAACGGTTCGGGGGCGCCGTTGCGGAATGGATGATGAACGCCACATTGTCGAGACAACTGCAAGGTACGATCGAGATCGAGGATGGGCCAGTGTTCCCGGATGTCGATGATGGACCGGCTCCGTTCAAGCAAATAAAAATAGGTTGTTTCCTTCTCGCTGAGTAGCTGGTAGATCCGGTCGACTTTTATTCCACGGACGTAGGCTGAGGTTCCTTTTCCGCCGGATCCTTTGATCTGGCACCATGATCGATAATCTGGACCTATGCCTATCCCGAAACCGCGGCGCACGCGAGAACGCAGATGTGGCGGATAAACCGCCGGACTAGCATTCCAATCCATGATGAGTGAAGGCTAGTTCTTTTGGCGGAAATTTCCACAATATTTGTCACCCAAAGGCCATCGCGTGCCGCATGCGTGAAGGGCCGCGCGAGATGCGACGGCAGCGCGTCGCTGAACAGCCGGCTGCCGAGTGCATAAAGCGGATGGTCGAACACGTTCTTCACGAACAGCACGGTGCGCCCGGCCGGCGCGCCGTGCGGCAGCGTGTCGACGTAGAGGCGCCAGTTGCTCTGCAGCGGCGACGGAAACACGCGCCGCAGCGGGCCGGCAAGACGCGGGCCGAAGTGCCGGTGCCGGTAGGTGAGCGTCGTGAACGGCGTGCGGCCGCCGCGGCTCGCGAGCGTGACGCCACGCGGCACGAGGTGCGCGACGGCCGCGACATCGACGATCCACGTGCAATACACGACCTGTTCGACGTCGCTCGCGAGTTGCAGGAACGGCAGCCGCGACAGCAGCGCGCGGCGTGCGCGCAGTAGCGGGCCGCTCGCGACGATCCGGTTGGCGAGCCGGCCGGCGAGGCCGGTGGACGGGTAGACGAAGGCGTTGTCGTAGCGCATGGCCGGCATTGTGCCGGGGTTGCCGCGTACGCGGAAGAGGCGAGGTCTTTGGCCGAACCGCGTGCATTTGCCGGGCGCCGCCGCATGGTGCCGCTCGTGCGACGGAATCCCGCCACGATTCATTCCGGCCCGGGTTCGCGCAGCTGCCGCCGCGGCACGTTCAGCCAACGCGCGATCCTGCCGCCCGCGAGTCGCCACTCGAACGGATTGCGGAAATCGAACGTGTACAGTTCGCGTCGAAGATACGGCCAGTACCCACGCAGGCTACGGGACGCGCGGGCACGCTCGATGCGCGAGGGCCGCCACGTGTTGTGCCAGGGGAAGTTCGTCGCCACGCTCGAGCGCCGTCGTGGCAACCGGAAATTGAGCGCATACGCGTACCGCGGCTGATCCGAGAGGTTTGCCCCCGCGGCATGCAGCGTGCGCCCCGCATGCACGGTGCAGTCTCCCGGCATCAACGGACATGCCACGGCGTGCGCCGGATCGAATCCGCCCACACACTCGAGCCCATGTGCGGTCACGTCACCCCCGAGCGGACCATGCGGAAGGACGTCGTACAGATGAGATCCGGGGATGAACTGCATGCATCCGTTGTCGACCGAGACGGCTTGCAGCGGAATCCAGAAGTTGACTTCGCGATGCTCGATACGCGCGTCGGTAAACGCGTCGTCCTGGTGCCAGGGCGTCACGGTGCCCGTACGCGGCTGCTTCAGGAAAAAGCTGTCGCCGGCAAAACGAACCTCCGGGCCGAGCAGCGCCTGGGCGATCCCGAACGCGGCGCGACGGATACGGAGTGCCGATAGCCGACGCTCGAAATAGGAGGCCCAGTGGAGCTGGAGCAGTTGAGGCCGGGCATCGCGCCCGTTCGTCTCGGGATAGAAATCGAACATCAGGCCCTCGGCGTAGCCCGTGCGACCGCCGAGCAGACGATGGCCGATTTCGCGCAAGGCTTCGATCTCCGATGGGTCGATCAGCCGGTCGATAACCGCAAAGCCGTCGTGATGGAACCGGGATCGAAGATTGGCTTGCATTGGAGCCTTGACGATGAGTTCACGGATCGCGAAGCGCTGCGGATGGCCGCTGGTTTTTCGATTTTCGTATTTTCGCGCGCGGCGCTTCTGTTCGATACCTTACGTTGGCTGCCGAGCGCGGCAACCCGGACGATTTTTTTGCATCCGCCGGGCGACGCCGCACGGTGCGGCGCGTGCGAGCCATGTCGACGGCCGGTCTTGACGCGCGAGGCATGCGTGCGGAGGCCGGCCGTTCGCGCGTCAGTACCCCGACGCGTCGCCGCCTTGATCGGTGACGATCGCCACGCCCGAGCTCGTGCCGAGCCGCGTCGCGCCGGCTTCGAGCATCGCGAGCGCGGCCGCGCGGTCGCGCACGCCGCCCGACGCCTTCACGCCGAGCGTCGGCCCGACCGTACGGCGCATCAGCGCGACATCGGCGAGCGTCGCGCCGCCATGGCCGAAGCCGGTCGACGTCTTCACGAACGCGACGCCGAGATCGCGGCACATCTCGCACACGCGCACCTTCTCGTCGTCGGTCAGCAACCCCGTTTCGAGGATCACCTTGAGCGGCACCGTGCCGCAAGCGCGATGCACGGCGTCGATGTCGGCCTTCACGTCGTCGGCGCGGCCGCTTTTCAGCGCGCCGAGGTTGATCACCATGTCGATCTCGCCCGCGCCCGCCGCGATCGCGGCGGTGGCTTCGAATGCCTTCGCGGCGGACAGCCCCGCGCCGAGCGGAAAGCCGACCACGGCGCAGACGAGCACGCCGGTTTCGGCCAGCTCGCGCGCGGCGAGCGGCACGTTCGCCGAATTCACGCAGACCGAGTAAAAGCGATGCTCGGCCGCCTGGCGGCAGAGTTCGCGGATCTGCGCGTCGCTCGCGTCGGGCGCGAGCAGCGTGTGATCGATGGTTTGGGCGAGTTGGGCGTTGGAAAGCGGCATGTGTCAGGACTCCACGGATCGTGTGCGGAAAGGGCACACGGAAAGTTGATGTTTTCACATCGGTTTGTTACAAATACGACATTCCGGCCGGGCCCGCGCGCCCGGCACGACGAGCGACTCACGCGGCGGGCACGCAGGATACAGGCATGGAAACAAAGAAAGGCGAACGGATCAAGACATTGATGAACGTGCTGCAAGGGCAGAACGCGATTCATCTGAGGGAAGTCGCCGAGCTGTTCGGCGTGTCCGAAATGACGATCCGCCGCGATCTCGCGGACAATCCGCACGGCCTCAGCCTGATCGGCGGCTACGTGACGCGCCATTTCGCCGCGCAGCGCAGCGATATCGGCGAATACCTGATCAGCGCCGAGAACAACCGGCAGACCGAGGAAAAGCGCCGCATCGGCAAGCTGGCCGCACAGTTCGTGACGACCGGCGACACGATCTTCGTCGACTGCGGGTCGACCACGCCGTTCATCGTCGATTTCATTCCCGACGACCTCGAATTCACGGCGGTCTGCAATTCGCTGAACGTGTTCGCGAAGCTGCAGCAAAAGCAGCATTGCAACGTGATCCTGTGCGGCGGCGCGTATCACCGCCAGAACATGGTGTTCGAATCGGTCGCCGAAACGGGCATCCTCGATTCCGTGCGCGTGTCGAAGGCGTTCATCTCGGCGGCCGGCGTGAGCGAACGCTGCGGCGTCACGTGCTTCAATTTCCACGAAGTCGATGCGAAGAAGAAGGTGATGGCGCGCGCGCAGAACCGCTTTCTGCTGGTCGACCATACGAAATTCGACGAAGTGCGCGCGGCCTATTTCGCCGAACTGACCGATTTCAACTACGTGATCTCCGACGGCCAACTGAGCCGCCGCTACGAAACCGCGATCCGCGAGCACGGGATCGCGCTCGTGACCTGATGCGGCGCGGGCGTGCGGCGCGCGCTGCGTCGCACTTTTCGTCGCGCTTTTCATCACATCACGCATCGCGGGCTTCCGCCGCGCTCAGGTAGCCGGTGACCACTTCGAAGCGGCGCGATGCGCGCGGCGCCAGTGCTGCCACGTGGCCCTTGCGACGTTCGGCTTCGTAACCCTCCGGCTCGCAGGTCGACGGCAGTGCGAACGCGGCGACCTGCTGATCCGCGTTGTGCAGGACCCAGCGCGTCGCGTGCGGAAATTGCGCGGGACGGTACGCGGTGTGGAACGCGCCGCCGTCCGGATGCGCGAGCCGGAAATGCGCGACGCCGTCGGCATCCGTTTCCACGTCGTTCATGAAGAACACGATCTCGGGGTCGTACAGCGCGGGCGCATCGAGCGTCGCGAGCCGCGCCGGTTCGCGCGCGAGCGTGGCCGTGTAGTCGCGCCACGCGGCGGTCGGCTTCACGTGCGCGGGCACGCTGTCGCGCAGCCGCATGCCGCCGGGCGGCAGCGACTGCACGAAGCGGCCGCCCGGCACGTACGCGTAGTTCAGGTGGGCCATGTACATCAGGTCCATCGGTGCGCCGCCGAGGTTCGTCACCTCCATCGCGATCGTCATCCGCGCATCGTGCTCCGCCAGCCGCACCGACGGACGCGCGACGTAGTGGCTGCCGAAGCCCTGCACGTATTCGTATTCGCCGGTCACCTCGACCGTCGCGCCGCGCGCATCCGTGCCGACGACGAGGCTCGCGCGGTCCATCGGCGCGCACGGCATCTCGCCGTGCAGCGCGTGCGTGTCGTCCGGCCCCGGGCAGCCGTTGCGCAGCAGCCCGCTGTGGAACATGAAGCAGCCGTACGTATCGATGATCGACGCCGCGCGCTTCGGCTGCCGGAACATGTGCTTCATCGTCAGGTCGCGGCCGTCGAATTCGGCGGCCCAGATCATCTGGCCGAGATACGGCAGCACGACGAGATGGCCGCGGCGGTTCTCGAGCTTCAGCGCCTCGACGCCGGACGGATACGCGAACGCGGTGACGGTGAGGCCGTCGGTGCGGTACAGCGTGCGCGGCGCTTCGCGGAAGTCGTCGCGCCGCAGTTCGATCT
>NZ_BCPP01000316.1:0-6891 GCF_016586125.1 Burkholderia sp. E168m23 | reverse complement strand
CTGCTGCGCGCATAGCCGGGAATCCGCAGCTTGCTGGTTTCGCGATCGAACGCGTCGACGTGGAACGCGAAGCGGCCGTTGCCGCCTTCGACCTGCGCGGCGCCGGCGCGCACGGAATTCGCGCCGCCGTAGCGGGCGTCGAGCGCGCCCGTCATGCCTTCGATCGCTTCGCGCGGAATCCGGTTGTCGATCGTGTTGACCACGCCGCCCACCGCGTTGCCGCCGTACAGCAGCGCGGCCGGGCCGCGCACGATCTCGACGCGCTCGATCGACAGCGGGTCCTGCGGCACCGCGTGATCGTACGACAGCGACGACGCGTCATACGCTGCGACGCCGTTCTGCAGCAGCCGGATCCGGTCGCCGTCCATCCCGCGGATGATCGGGCGGCCGACCATCGGCCCGTAGGTGGTGGTCGACACGCCGGGCAGCCCGTTGAGCGTTTCGCCGAGCGAATCGGCCTGGCGGCGCGTCAGCGCGTCGCCGGAAAGCTGGACGGTCGGTGCGATCAGTTCGGTGTCGCCGAGCGGGTTCGCGGTCACGAAGATCGGCGCGAGCGGTGCGGGTGCGGCGGCAGGCGTGCCGGACGCGGCGGGCGCATCGGTCTGCGCATGGGCGACGGCGGCGCACAGCATCAGCGACAGGGACGAGAGCGGGCGAAGCGGTAAGCGAGGGAGGTCGCGCATGGTCGGTGAATCGGTTGGAATCGGATGATCGGATAACGAGCGATGCGGGTCACTGTTAGATACGATATATTGTTGCGTAACTGACGCGCAGTGACCCGTTGGAACATGGCTCGGCAAGGCGCGGCCACCTGGTTGGAACGGCATCCGGTGGACGAGCACGCGAAATGATATGTTATATCATGTCAAAATCCAAGCCGGACGACAGGATCTCGTCGGGTTTCTGTCGCAACGGTGAAAGGGTGGCGCGAGCGGCGGAGCGGTCTGTAATCGACGGCTCGAGCTTTCGCGTCGAACGATGCCGATCGTGGCGAAGCCGCGTTGACCGCTGCATCCGTTCCGATGCGTTGACGCGTATCAACGTGCTCCGATGCCGAAACCGGATACTGGGTCGCTCATCGACCAGACAGGAGCAACGCATGACCCAGACCATGAAAGCGGCCGTGGTACACGCGTTCGGCGAGCCGTTGCGCATCGAGGAAGTCCCGATCCCCGCACCGGGGCCCGGCCAGATTCTCGTCAACATCAAGGCGTCGGGTGTCTGCCATACCGATCTGCACGCGGCCGACGGCGACTGGCCCGTCAAGCCGTCGCTGCCGTTCATCCCGGGCCACGAAGGCGTGGGGATCGTCGCGGCGGTCGGCGCGGGCGTCACGCACGTGCGCGAGGGCGATCGCGTCGGCGTGCCGTGGCTCTATACGGCCTGCGGCCATTGCGAGTACTGCTGCACGGGCTGGGAAACGCTGTGCCATGGGCAGCAGAACACCGGTTATTCGGTGAACGGCAGCTACGCGGAATACGTGCTGGCCGATCCCGATTACGTCGGCCAGTTGCCCGCGCAGGTGGCGTTCGACGAGATCGCGCCGATCCTGTGCGCGGGTGTCACGGTCTACAAGGGCATTCGGGTCACCGACACGCGCCCGGGCCAGTGGCTCGCGATTTCCGGCATCGGCGGCCTCGGGCACGTGGCCGTGCAGTATGCGCGTGCGATGGGCCTGCACGTCGCGGCCATCGACATTTCTCCCGACAAGCTCGCGCTGGCGCGGCAACTGGGCGCCCATCTGACGATCGATGCGTCGATCGACGACCCCGCGAAAGTGATCCAGAAGGAAATCGGCGGCGCGCACGGCGTGCTCGTCACGGCGGTATCGCGCAGCGCGTTCGCGCAGGCGCTCGGGATGGTCCGGCGCGGCGGCACGGTGGCGCTCAATGGTTTGCCGCCGGGCGATTTCCCGCTGCCGATCTTCTCGACCGTGCTGAACGGCATCACCGTGCGCGGGTCGATCGTCGGCACGCGGCGCGATCTGCAGGAATCGCTCGATTTCGCGGCGGACGGCCTGGTGCGCGCGCATATCCACCGCGACCGGCTCGGCAACATCAACGACATCTTCGCGAAGCTGCGGGAAGGGAAGGTCGACGGGCGCATCGTGCTGACCGACATGCATTGATGCGCTGGACCTGCGCCCGCCGCCGCGCGACGCATGGCGTCGGAGCGGCGGCGAGGCGGCCAGGCGCGCGTTACGGCGCGAAGAACACGTCGGTGCGGTTCGTCAGGTTGCCCGCGTTGGTCTGCACGAAGAACGGATGGAACGAGGACGACGGGAGAACGTCGAGCCCCTGGTAGTCGCCGATGAAGAACCCTTCGGCGTTGGGCGCGAGCTTCATGTCGAACGGGCCGCCGACGCGTCGCTCGTCGGCGAACGTGGCGCCGCCGTCATGCGAGATCTTGCGCCAGAAGCCGGTCGGCAGCGTCGTCGTGTTGCCGGCCTGCAGGTCGCGGAAGTCGTAGTGCGTGACCATCACCGCGCCCGTGTTGTCGACGCGCACCGACGGATTGAACGCGGGGCGCCCGGTCGGCGTATTCACCTGTTGCGGCGTGCTCCAGCTCGCGCCGCCATCCTTCGACGTCGATAGCGCGATCTCGTCGTACGCGCCGCCGTTGAAGCGGCTGTCCTGCCACACGACGTAGAGCTGCCCGGATGCGGGATCGATCGCGGGTTCCGGAATGATGTCGCCGGTGCGCACGGGTTCGCCGGTGTTCGGGTCCGTGACGCCGACCGTCTGCAGTCCCGCGATGACTTGCGGCTTGGTCCACGTCGCGCCGTCGTCGGTCGACTTGATGAAGGCGACCTTGCCGGCCGCCTTGCTGAACGGCGGCTGGATCAGGTCGAAGAAATCGTAGAGCGTGCCGCTCTTCGGATCGACGACGATCTGGTTGCCGATCGTCTGCTGGCGCGACGGCACGTCGACGATCACCTTCGCGGCGCTCCACGTCTTGCCGCCGTCGATCGTCTTCGAGAACAGCGTCGGCCCGCGGTACGCCTTCGTGTGCAGGTTCGCGTACGGGTTGCCGTTCGGCAGCTCGAGACGGTCCCATACCGCGTAGGCGGTGCCGGCCTTCACCGGGTTGGCGGTCACCGATTCCTTGTCGTTGAAGAACTGCGTCGTCGGTTCGTCGTTCGCGATCAGCACGGCCGGGCTGCTCCACGTTTGCCCACCGTCGGTCGAGACCGACGCGCCGACCGCGTTGGCGTTGTTCGACTGGTTGAACGAGATCGATACCGAGTACGCGGTGCCGTCCGGCCCGAAGGAGACCCACGGATCGGACGCGCGCTCGTATTTCAGCCCGCCCGGCGCGCACGCGCTGAACGGCTGCGGCGTGCGCGCCCAGGTTGCGCCCGCATCGAACGTGTAGCCGGCGACGAGCCCGTGGGCGCCGCCGTTCGACCAGCGATCCTGCTGCCACACGCCGATCATGTTGTTCGGGTTCGCCGGGTTGACCGCGAGCCACGGTTCGACTTCTGCATTCACGTAGTTGGTGCCCGGGCCGCCGATGGTGCACGCGGCGAACGGGCTCGGGCCCGACACGACGACGGGTTCGGCGTGCGCCACGGCAGCGGCGGCCAGCGCCATCGCGGCGGACAGGCGGGTGACAAGCGGATGGGACACGATCATGCGTCGCATGGACGACTCCTCGGTGAGGGGCGGATGCGATGGCGGGGCACGACGAGACGACGCGAGCCGGGGCGCGGCGAATCGTGCCGCGCACGTCGTGACGTGCCGTTCAGCATGCCGCTTCAGTCATCGCGATCCGCGTGCGCTGGATGCCGCCAGCGCTTCGGTTAAGACTCCTCTTCGTTTTCAATGCTTGTCGGGTGTGTCTGCGATGTCGACCCGACGGGAACGCCAGTCCGGGCATGCGACGAATGTGTCGAAGTGGATTGCAATGTAGGCGATTCGAATGCCGCGCAACAGGCGGTTTTTTGTAACAGGACGTAGCCGGAAAGCGTTGCCGGAAGCAGGCGTCCGGCATGCAAGATTTGCCGTTGGGCGGCATGAAAATCGAATCGAAAACGCGAATCGCAATCGCTTGCGATTGATGTCGGCACGCGCCGACCGTGAGCGCGTGATGCGCTGCTCAGCGCTCCGCCGGAAAGCGCTCCTGCAACGTGTGCAGCCAGCGCGAGACGACGTCGAGTTCGGCGTCGGAAAACCCGTCGCACAGCTTGCCGTTGAGTTCGCGCAGCAGCACGCGCGCACGCTTGAGTGCCGCGTGGCCTGCGTCGGTCAGGTACAACCGCGTCGCGCGGCCGTCGTCCGAATCGGCATGACGCGTGATGAGGCCAGCCTTCGCCATTCGGTCGGCGAGCCCCGTCATCGCGGACGGCGCCAGTTGCAATGCGGCGCCGACTTCGCCGATCAGCGCGCCGTCCTGCTTCGCGAGACAGAACAGCACGCCGGCCTGCGCGGCGCTCGCGCGCGTTTCGGTTTCGGCCTTGCGGTCGATCCAGCGCTGCACGCGTCGCTGGCCGATGTTCAACATGAAAAACAGTCGTCGGTCTTCGCTCAAGCTGGGTTCCCGGCTGCAATGGAAAGGGAGGGACGGCCCGCGGTGCGCGGCGTGTCGAGCGCCTGCGCGAGCCAGTCGGCGACGTCGGGCCACAGCACGGTGCCGGGCCGGCTCCGAAAGAAGCCCATGTGCCCGACCGGGCCGCTGCCCGCCGCGCGCGGATCGATCTGGCGGCGTTCGACCTTCGCGCGGGTCAGATAGCTTACCAGCAGGCCGATCGCGGCCGGGTTCGCCCACGGATCGTCGTCGAAGCCGAGCGCGAGGATCGGCAACTGCTGCTTCGAGAAGCGTTCGGCCGCGCCGAGCGTCGGATCGTCAAAGAAGTAGTGAGGCAGCGTCGTCCAGCGGCTCCATTCGCGGAACACGCCGGCCGGCAGATCCTCGCCGAGCCCGAGTCGCTTGCCGGGCACGTAGCCGAGCAACGCGGACGTCAGCGGGCCGAGCACGCGCAGGATCAGCCGCACCTTCAGGCGTTCGGCCGCCTGCGCGATCAGCCGCGTGCTGCCCGCATGCGCGGCGACCAGCACGGCCGCGCGCAGATGCGTCGTCGCGCCGGACAGCCCGATCGCGTGACCGCCGACGCTGTGGCCGACGGCCAGCAACGGCAGCCCTTCATACGCGTGCCGGGCCCACGCGGTCGCGGCGCCCACGTCGAGCTCCATCCAGTCGCGCATGCGGGCCTGCAGCGCGCCCAAACGCGCCGGCCGCGAGGCGCCGATGCCGCGATAGTTGTAGGTCAACGCCGCGAAACCGCGTTCGGTCAGGAAGCGCGCGAAGCCCGCATACAGCCGCTCGGGCACGGCCGTCGCCGGATGGATCAGGATCAGCGCGCGCGGCGCCGCGTCCGGCGACCACAGCGTGCCGTGCAGCACGTAGCCGTCGGCGGCGGAAAATTCGATGGGTTCGGAGCTCATGGGCGTCCTCGCTCGGGCAGTTATTTCGTATGCGAAATATAGTTCGTAATTTATTTCGTGCACGAAATATCTGTCGAGGAACCCTTCGAACTTCGAGAGGCGTCGGCAGACGACGAGCAGTGCACGCACGCGAGCGAGTCATAAAATATTTGCATCTTTGTATAGAAGAATATTGCGTTTGTGTCATGAAGTGGATCGACGTATCTTCACCGGTTCCATCCGTTGCGCCGGCGGTTTCGCACGGCGGACAAACCTTCCGGGAGATCATGTTGCTGAGCCGAATCGTCACGGCGCTCTTGCTGGCGCTCGCCGCGCAGCCGGGCATCGCCAAAGACACCGTCACGCTGCGTGTCGGTGAACAGAACTACTTCAACATCCAGGCGTCGATGGAGGCGTCCGGCGCGCTGAAGGACCTGCCTTACACGATCGAGTGGAAGCACTTCCAGGCCGCCGCGCCGGTGGCCGAAAGCCTGAACGGCAACGCGATCGACCTCGGCTTCCTCGGCGATTCCGCGCTGCTCACGCTGGCCGCGCGCGGCGCGCCGGTCAAGGTCGTCGCGGTGTCGCGGCAGAGCCTCGACGGCGTCGCGATCCTCGTGCCGAAGAACTCGCCGGTGCGCACCGTGGCCGACCTGCAGGGCAAGACCATCGCGGTATGGCGCGGCGCGTGGAGCCAGCAGCTCGTGCTGCGTGCGCTCGAACACGCGGGGCTGCGCGCCGATTCGGTGAAGTACGCGTACCTGATGCCGATCGACGCGACCAACGCGCTCGCGAACGGCTCGGTCGACGCGGTGTCGCTGTGGGAGCCGTTCGTCAGCACGCTCGCATTGCGGCAGGGCGCGCGGCCCGTGACGACCGCGCAGGGGCTGATGCCGGCGCTGAGCTTCGTCGCCGCGAACGAGCAGGCCGCAGCGGGCAAGCGCGCCGAGATCACCGATTTCCTGCGGCGTGTGGTGGTCGCGCGCCAGTGGGTCGACAGCCATCCGCGCGAGTACGCGGACCTGTGGGCGAAACGCGCGAATCTCGAACCCGACGTCGCGTATCGCTGGCTCAACAATGCCCGGCAGCGCGTCGGCCCGGTCGACGAGACGGCCGCGAAGGATGCACAGAATACGGCCGACTTCCTGCACAAGTCCGGCGTGATTCCGGCCGCGTACGACACGTCGAAGCTGCTCGACCGCTCGTATGCGGGCGCGTTCGCGGCGCCTGCGCAGAAGACCGCCGCCGCGCAGTGACCGTGCGGCCCGCTACACGATTCCCGCGATTCCCGATCGACATACCCGAGGACATCCCGACATGCCAGTCGACATCATCGGCATGATCACCGCGACGCCCGGCGCAGAGGTCGACGTGCCGGGCGGCGCGGCCGTCCAGCCCGACTACGTGCGCCGCTTCGCGCAGGCGCACGAGGCCGCCGGCTTCGACCAGATCCTGATCGGCCATTTCA
>NZ_BCPP01000315.1:0-6897 GCF_016586125.1 Burkholderia sp. E168m23 | reverse complement strand
AAGTGAACGGTGCGGGCGCCTCGCGCGCGTCGCTGTCGTACCTGCTGACCGCGAAGCAGTACATCGCGACGCATCTGGGCGAGCCGGAGCTCGCGCCGCAGGCCGTCGCCGACGCGGTCGGGCTGTCGCTGCGGCATCTGGGCCGCCTCTTCGCGGCCGAAGGCGAGTCGATCACGCAGCACATCTGGTCGGAACGGCTGTCGCACGCGCATCGCGAGCTGACGGATGCGCGGCTGCGCAAGACGAGCATCGGCGAGATCGCGTTCCGCTGGGGGTTTTCGAGCCAGGCGCATTTCAGCCGCGCGATCCGCGAGCGCTACGGCGCGTCGCCGATGGCGCTGCGCGATGCGGCGCGCGAGGCCGCGGGCTGACGGCGGTTTGCGGATGGTTCGGCGGCGGCGCGTGCATCACGCGCCGTTTTCGTTTGCGGCGCGCGAGGTGTGGTGCAGGTTCGGCGCGAGGAAGCGCGGTCGAACCGCGCGGCCATCGGCTGCCCGCCATTGCATTCATTCACCTGGCGCGCATCGCAGGCCGGCCGTGGAACCGCGATGCGGTTCCACGGCCGGCGCCGCCAGCGCCACGGACTTCAGGACGCGCTGGCTTCGTCGATCTGACGAACGTCGTCCTGATCGAGCGTGACGCGGATCGCTTCACCGAGCAGCGCGAGCTGCTCGAGCGACGTCGCGCTCGCGATCGGCGCGGTGATCGTCGGCCGCGCGATCTGCCAGGCGAGCGCGATCGCGGCCGGCTGCGTGCCGTGCTTCGCCGATACGGCGTCGAGCGCCGCGAGAATGCGCAGCCCGCGTTCGTTCAGATAGCCGGCGACGCGATCGCCGCGCACGCTCTTCTTCAGGTCGGCTTCACTGCGGTACTTGCCCGACAGGAACCCGCTCGCGAGCGCGTAGTAGTTGACGACGCCGAGCTTCAGCTCGCGCACGACGGGCTCGAGGTCGCGTTCGTAGTCGGCGCGGTTGAGCAGGTTGTATTCGGGCTGGATGACCTGGTAGGCGGGCAGTCCGTCGCGCACGCTGATGGCCGCGGCTTCGCGCAGCCGTGCGCCGCTGTAGTTCGACGCGCCGATGATGCGCACCTTGCCCGCATCGATCAGCGTTTGATACGCGCCGAGCGTTTCTTCGAGCGGGGCCGTGTCGGCGAGATCGCGGTGCGAGAAATACAGGTCGATGTAGTCGGTCTGCAGGCGGCGCAGCGAATCGTCGACGGCCTTCAGGATGTTGTCTTTCGACAGCCCCGCGCGCGTGCCGAGGAGCCCGACCTTGGTCGCGATCACGACCTGCTCGCGCTTGCCGGAGCGCTTGAGCCACTTGCCGATGATCGTTTCCGATTCGCCGCCGTGGTTGCCGGGAACCCAGGCCGAATAGACGTCGGCCGTGTCGATGAAGTTGATGCCGGTGTCGGCGAGCGCGTCGAGCAACGCGAACGATGCGTTTTCGTCGACGGTCCAGCCGAAGACGTTGCCGCCGAACGCGAGCGGCGAAACCTGGATGCTGGATGTACCGAGGGTGCGATGTGCCATGTTCTGCTCCGTAAGCTGCGGGTGACGGGAGGGGACTGCGGGACGTGAAGCCGGTCGCGTTGAGACGGCGAGCACGTGGCGAGGTTCCGCCGCCGGCGCACCAACCGGCGGGTTTCGCGCGCGTGCGCCGGCATGCCGGACGCGGTGACGTCATCACGGCAGCGACCTCCGTTCGAGCGCCGGCCCCGCCGCGCGCAAGGCACTGTATTTATTACCGATTTTCCGTGCCAGGTTAGGGAAATGACGCATGGCGTCAATGTTGTCGCGGCGCGTTGTCTACGATATCCTTTCATCCCAAAATTAAGGGAGGCAGCGGGCCGCTGCCACACGAACGAAAAATCATTCTGAGGCGGTCATGGCTGACCTGGCGGCATTCATTCGAACCCCGTTTTTCCAGCAAGACAAACGCCTGCTCGCGCTGTCTTTCCCCCACGACGACGCGCCGTCGGTGACCGACTCGTACGGGCGGCAACGTCCGGCGCGGCTGGTGGCCGAGCGTCTCGTCGCGCACGAGGGGCTCGGGATCGATTTCACGTTCGAGGTGACGCTGTTGTCGGGCGAGGCGGGCGTCACGCTGGCCGACATGCTGGGCAAGCTGCTCGCGGTGTCGATGGTGCGCCCCGACGGCGGCCTGCGTTATTTCACCGGTTACTGCACCGAGTTTTCGCTGGTCCGCAACGACGATTCGATCGCGGAATATCGCGCGGTGCTGCGCCCGTGGAGTCACTTCCTGCGGACCCGCGTGAACAACCGCCTGTTCCTCGGCCAATCGCTGCAGCAGCAGATCGGCACGCTGCTCGCCGACTATCAGGGGCTCGCGCCGTCGTGGGAGTGGCGCGTGCGCGGCGACGATCCGGCACGCACGATGAACGTCCAGGGCGGGGGGCTCGGCGAAAGCGACTGGAACTACATCGTTCGCCATCTGGAAGCCGTCGGGTTCCTGTACTGGTGGGAGCATGACGAGAAAGGCGTGAAGCTGATCGTCGGCGACGACAGCACGGTGCAGTGCCCGGCCGTCGACGGCCGCTCGCCGCAGATCCGCTTCCAGACGCACGACGGCCCGATGGCCGCCGACGCCATTTCGCAATGGTCCGCGGTACGGTCGCTGTCCGCCGGCAGTTACAGCGCGACGGCGTTCGACTTCAAGGCGCCGCATGCGGCCCACGCGCAGATTCCGACGCTGCATCCGCCGGGTGTCGCGCCGCAGGTCGAGCATCATGAATACGTGGGGCACTACGGCTTCGCGAAGCAGACGCGCGCCGGCGACGCGCTCGCGCGTGTGCGGATGGAAGAGATCGAGGCGGCCGCGACGCGTTTCGACGCGGCCGGCAATCATCACGGCATCCTGCCCGGGCGCTGGTTCCAGCTGTCCGATCACTTCAGCGTGGCGTCGGGCAGCCCGCAGGATCACGAGTACCTGATTCTCGAAGCCCGTCACGAAGCGGCGAACAATTACCTGCAGGCCGACGGCAAGCCCGAGTATCGCAACCGCTTCGTCGCGGGCCATCGACGTACGCCGTGGCGACCGGGGCGCGGGTTCAACAGCGAACCGGTGCGCGTGCTGGCGCCGCAAACCGCGACCGTTGCCGGCGCGAAGGGAGCCGGCAGCGTCGACGTCGACGAGTACGGGCGCGTCTGCATCGTCTATCACTGGGATCGGGCGGCGCAGATCAGCGCGCGGATTCGTGTGGCCGCCGGCTGGGCGGGCGGCGAGAAGGGCATGATCGCGCATCCGCGCGTGGGCAGCGAGGTGCTCGTGATGTGCCTCGACGGCAATCCCGACCGGCCCGTCGTGTCGGGCACCACGTACAACGCGGAACGGATGCCGCCGTGGGCGCTGCCCGACCAGCACGTGCTGACCGGCCTGCGCAGTCGCGAGCTGTCGGGCGACGGCGGCAATGCGGCGGGCGGACGCTCGAACCACGTGCTGCTCGACGACACGCCGCAGCAGCTCCAGCTGAAGCTGCGCAGCGATACCGACGCGAGCGAACTGACGCTCGGGCACAACGTCCGCATCGACGCGACCCAGGGGCGCACCGATCAGCGCGCCCGCGGCTTCGAATTGCGGACCGACGCGCATGGCGCGGTACGGGCGGCCAAGGGCCTGCTCGTGACCAGCGAGGCGCGCTACGACGCGCGTGCCCATGCGACCGACATCGGCGAGACCGTCGCGCGCCTCGACAAGGCGCACGACCTGCACGAATCGTTGTCGGGGTCCGCGCACGACGTGAAGGCGCAGGAGTCCGGCGATCAGGATGCCGTCCATCAGGCGCTCAGGACGCAGAACGACGGCCTGAGGGGCAGCGGCGGCAATCCGCAGCAGGGCGAGTTTCCGGAGTTCGCGCAGCCGTTCCTCGCGCTCGCGAGCCCGGCGGGGATTCTGGCGACGACGACGGGGTCGACCCATGTCGCGAGCGACCAGCACGTCGCGTTGACGAGCGGCGCCCACACGAGCATCGGCGCGGGCAAGAGCATGCTGGTCAGCGCGCAGGAGGCGGTGCGCGTCGCCGCGTTCGAGAAGGGCATCCGGCTCGTGGCCGCCGCGGCCGACATCGACATCCAGGCGCTCAAGGACAGCGTCAACGTGCTCGCCAAGCTGGACGTGAAGGTCGATGCGAACCGCATCACCATCACCGCGAAAGAAGAAGTCCTGATCAACGGCGGGACCAGCTATACGCGCTGGAACGGCAGCGGCATCGTGCACGGGACCAAGGGCGAATTCACCGCGCATGCGGCGTCACATACGTTCATCGGGCCGGACAGCCTGCCGGTGCCCGCGCGCGCGTTCCCCGGCACGGCGTGCGCGCCGTGCATGGTCAACGCGGCATCGATGGCGTCGCCGTTCGCGGCCAAGGCGTGAGGCAGGGCCGCGCATGACGAATGACCTGATCGCCGCGCAGGCGGCCGACGCGCTGCAGGCGGCGCTGTTGTCGCAGGACGGGCTGCGCGCTTACGTCCTGATCGACGGCGCATTGCTGGATACGTTGCCGGACGAGGACAAGGCGTCGTGGCCCGCGTTCGTCGCGGCCTCGCTGCTCGACGACGCCGACGACGAGGCGAGAGTCGTCGGGCCGCTGCTGTTCGAATGGCAGCCCGCCGCCGACAGCGCCGAGGCTGCGGACGCGATCGAGCCGCCCGGCATTCCGTGGCCGGCGGCGAGCGTGCTCGTGTCGCCGCTGTCGCTCGAGCGACTGGCCGCGCATCTGGCGCCGATGGTCGATGTCCAGCTCGAGCAGATGGAGAGCGTGATGCTGATGCGCTTCTTCGATCCGCGCGTGCTGCCGTTCTGGCTCGACATGCTGCCCGCCGCCCATCGCGCGTATCTGGCGCAGGGCGTGCGGCACTGGATTCACCGCGATACCGCGCTGCAGCTCCGGACGGCGGACATCGCCGCGCCCGCCACCGTCAGGCAGGCCGCCGAGTTTCCGCTGCAGTTGACCCAGGCGCAGGAAGACGATCTGCTCGCCGCCTGCTATCCGTACACGATGCTCGAGCGGCTGCGTGTCGAAAAGCCCGCGCTGCTGGCGTCATTGCCGGCCGCGCAGCACTACGGCTTCGTGCGCGATCAACTGGCACGCTGCCAGGCGCACGGCGCCGAAAGCGCGGCGTCGCTGCTGATCTATTGCGAACTGGCGTTGCGCTACGGCGCGCGCTTCGACGAGCATCCGGCGATGGCCGCCGTGTTCGACGCAGTGGCGCAGGGAGAGGCGTTTCCGGAGGCGCTGGCGCGGGTGCCGGCGGAGGACTGGCGGCGGATGCAGGAAGCGGCCGGGTGATGGCGCGTGCGCCACGCGACTCGAATGAAATCGACTGGAAGAGAAGGAAGTTCAATATGAACCGCTGCTGGATCACTTTGCTGTCCGTGATGGTTTTTTCCACGGCTGCGTGCAGCAAGAGCGTGAACGATGCCGAGAAGGACAGTTTGGCGCCCGGCGAAGTGAACAAATGGAACGACCCGAACTACGACATCATCACCGCCGGGTCCTTCAACTATACGGATTACGACATCTACGGCGTCTATCTGCTGCCGCCCGACAAGAACAGCCTCGACGACGCGGCGAGCGCCGACGGCGCGCATGCCACGCCGCGGAGCGCGAAATACTGGTCCGGCGGCGGCGGCTCGCGCCCGAGTCTCGCGTGGGATTTCCGCTGGAAGACCCCGAAGACGTTCAAGGTGTGGTGGGAGCGCGTGGTCGACAAGCGCGCGATGGAAGCGTCGTCCGCGAACTACGACCCGTACACGCACCGGGAAACCCAGCCGGGGATGGCGTGGTGCGAAGGCGAGATCACGGTCACGCGCCCGCCCGTCAAGGACAAGAGCGGCGGTATCGTGCTGCACTTCTTCCCCGATGGCCGCGTGGAAGGCGACATGGATTTCGGCGCCGACGGCCCGGACCCGAAGGTGGCCCTGTCGAAGCGCGACGCGCAGCGCAAGCTGACCGACCGCGCGTGCCTGAAGGAAATTCCCAATCCGTTCTATGGGCGCAAGAAGCCGGCCCAGTGGAATTGACGCTGGACGCGTGACCGGAACAGGAGCGTAACCGCCATGAGCAATCCCCCCCTCATTCGACGCATCACCGATATCACGCCGGTCGAGGACTCGATCCGCAACGGGCATCGCGAGGCGCTCGATCCGCTGCGGGTCGAGCAATGCAAGGAGTGTCCGAAACCCGTGTGGTTCACGGCCTTCTTCGACGGCACGGGCAACAACTACGGCGAGGACGGCAACGGTTCGACGGACGTCGCGAAGACCAAGTACAGCAACATCGCCAAGCTCGCGATGTTTGCTCATGTCCCGTTCAACAAGGCCAATCCGCGCACGATGGGCCGGTACGTCGAGGGCGTCGGCACACCCTGCAGCAAGGTCGGCGATTCGGGCAAGGGTATCGACGGCGCGCTCGGCATGGCGGCCGCGAGCAAGGGCGAGGCGCGCATCCGCTGGATGCTCCGCGAGCTCGAAAAGCACGTGGCGAACCACATGCCGGCCGTGAGCCAGATCAACGTGGCCGCGTTCGGCTTCTCGCGCGGCGCCACGGAGGCGCGGGCGTTCGTCCGCATGCTGACCGAGCAGCTGGCCGAGAACATCGGCGGTCGGCTCTGGTGGAACAAGAAGAACATGAAGGGGATGCGTCCCGAAGTGGTCGTCTACTTCATGGGCATTCTCGATACGGTGGCGTCGACAGGCTTCGGCGGCAGCCGCCTGGAGAAGGCGGCGCCCTACATCGTCGGCGCGATCCTCGGGCCGGTCTATGGCGGCATGCTCCACAGCATCGACAAGGGCGGCCATGCGGAATGGGCGAACGACATCCGCATTCCGGACTACGTGCGGGAGTGTGTTCACTATGTCGCATCGCATGAAGTCC
>NZ_BCPP01000314.1:0-6902 GCF_016586125.1 Burkholderia sp. E168m23 | reverse complement strand
CGCGTGCCGGGCGGCAGGTTTCGCTGGCAGGGAAGCCGGCACAGGTGCCGGGGAGGGCGCGGAAGAGCCGGAAAGCGATGTCATGCGGAATTCCTCAGGCCGCGGCGGCGGCGGTGTGACCGGTGAAGCGTCGTGCGAGCGCGAGCACGGCCCAGGTGACGACGCCGAGCACGATCGACAGGCCGGCCGCCGTTGCGATGTTCGCGTTCAGCGTGAACTCGGTGTAGATCGTCATCGGCAATACGTTCAGGTCGGTGGCGAGCGTGAACGCGGTGCCGAACGCACCCATCGCGGTCGCGAAGCAGATCGCGCCGGCCGCGATCAGGCCCGGCGTGAGCGCGGGCAGCACGATGTCGACGAAGATGCGCCACGGCGACGCGCCGAGCGAACGCGCGGCTTCCTCGAGCGACGCGTCGAGCTTCGACGCGGCCGCGATCACGGTGACGATCACGCGCGGAATCGAGAAGTACAGGTAGCCGATGAACAGGCCCGCCACCGAATACGCGAATACGAACTTGTCGCCGGTGAGCTTCGCAGACAGCATGCCGATCAGCCCCTGGCGTCCGGCGAGCATGATCACCATGAAGCCGACCACGACACCCGGGAACGCGAGCGGAAACGTCAGCAGCGCGAGCAGCACGCGCTTGCCGGCGAATTCGCGGCGTGCGAGCAGCAGGCCGGAGATCGTCGACAGCGCGAGCGTCGCGAGCGTGACGCCCGCGGACAGCGCCACCGTCTCGCCGAGGCTCTTCATGTAGCGTGCATTGCCGAGCAGCGCCGCGTAGTGCGAGAAGAAGGCGCCATCGGCGGACACCTGCACGAGCGACGCCATCGGCAGCAGCCAGAACGCGGCGAATACCGCGAGCGCCGGCGCGACGAGCGCGACGCGCCAGCGCAGCGGAAAAGTCAGGTCGAGCATGACGTGGGGCCGGCCGCTTACTGCATCACTTGCAGGTACTGCTGGCCGAACACCTGCTGGCCGGCCGCCATCTTGCCGAAGTCGACCGATTTCGCTCGCGCGTATTCGCTCGCCGGCAGGAACTTCGCGGCGATGTCGGCGCCGAGCGCCTGCGCGCGCACCGGACGCAGGTAGGCGTTGGCCCACAGCTTCTGGCCTTCGTCCGACAGCACGAAATCGAGCACCTTCTTGCCGTTCGCATCGTGCGGCGCGCCCTTCACGAGGCTCATCACGTACGGCACCGCGATCGTGCCTTCCTTCGGGATCACGAATTCGACGTTCGCGTTGTCCTTGTATTTCGCGCGATACGCATCGAAGTCGTAGTCGAGCAGGATCGGAATCTCGCCGGACAGCACGCGCGCATACGCGGTCTGCTTCGGCACGATCGGCGCGTTCGCCTTCAGCTTGCGGAACCAGTCGAGGCCCGGCTTGAAGTTGTCGAGGCTGCCGCCGAGCGCCTGGTTGACGGCGACCGCGCCCGCGTAGCCGACGAATGCGCTCGACGGATCGAGATAGCCGACCATGCCCTTGTATTCGGGCTTCAGCAGATCGGCCCACGAACGCGGCACCGGCTTGCCGTCGAGCGCGTCCTTGTTCACGAAGAAGCCGAGCGTGCCCGAGTGGATCGCGAACCAGTAGCCTTGCGGGTCCTTCAGGTTCGCGGGAATGTCGTTCCAGTGCGCGGGCTTGTACGGCGCGATCACGTCCTTGTCCTTCGCCTGGAACGCCGACGACACGCCGAGGTAGACGACGTCGGCCACCGGGCTCTTCTGCTCGGCGATCAACTGCGCGATCGACTGGCCCGAGTTCTTGTTGTCGAACGGCACGCGGATGCCGGTCTTCTGCTTGATCGCCGCGATCTGCGCGGCCCAGTCGGCCCATTCGGGCGGGCAGTTGTAGCAGATCGCCGTTTCGTCGGCGTGGGCCGCGGGGGCGCCGGCGACGAGCGCGGCGAAGGCGAGCGGCGCGGCAAGCGCGCGCAGCAGCGAGGTCAGGCGAAAGGACACGGCGAATCTCCGGGCGAGTGGGTGTAGCGCTGGGGTGTGGTTATGGGTGTGTGTGGCCGCGCGGCGCATGCGGTCGGCGCTCAGGCCTTGCGCAGTTGCAGGTCGGCGGCGGGCGGTGCAATCGTCGCGCCGTCGCGTACCGCGTGCGGCAGGATCGTCGACGTGCGGTCGATCGCTGCACCGCCGATACATTCGACGAGACGCTGCCACGCGTGGCGGCCGATGTCGCGGTTCGGCGTCGTGACGCTCGCGAGCGGCGGCGCGAGCAGCTCGCCGATCGCGATCCCGTCGAAGCCGAGCACCGACAGGTCGTCGGGAATCGAGAAACCCGCGCGGCGCAGGCCGCGCATCACGACCATCGCGAGCAGGTCGTTGCTGCAGAAGAGGGCCGTCGGCCGCGTGGCGTGCGCGGTGAGATGCGCGAGCACCGCGTCGGGCAGCTCGGGCGCGTTGAAGTCGACTTCGACGGGCGGCAGCGGCGCCACGCCGCTTTCGTCGAGTGCCTGCGCATAACCGAGATGACGCTGGCGCGCGCGATCCGACGCGGCGAGCGAACCGGCCAGCATCAACACGCGACGGTGACCGCGCGCGGTCAGCAACCGCACGCCGTCATAGGCGGCGCGGCGGTTGTCGACCGACACCGACGGGCGGCGCTGCGTGTCGTTGTGCATCAGCACGTAATGCGGGCCGTCGCGATCGAGCATGTCGAGCAGCGGGTGCGTATCCGCATCGGCGACGGTGAGGATCAGCCCTTCGACGCGCTGTTCGCGCAGCGTCTCGATCGCATGACGTTCGCGCGCCGCATCGTATTCGGTCGTCATCAGTATGAGCTTGAACCCGGCCGCGGTCGCGAGCGCGTCGATGCCTTGCAGGCAGTCGGCGAACACCGGGTTCGACAGCGTCGGCACGACGACGCCGACGAGCCGCGTGCGCTCGCCGCGCAGTTGCCGGCCGAGCGGGCTCGGGCGGAACTGCAGCGTGTCGATGGCGGTGCGGATCGTCTGCAGCGTGGCGGGGCTGACGGTATGCGGCGCGTTGATCGCACGCGAAACGGTGGCGATCGAGAAGCCCGCGAGGGCGGCGACGTCCTTGATGGTCGAGGTCATGAAGTCATGCGATGTAAACGTTTTCGGCCGGGGAATTATCGAAAACGTTTGTGACTTCGCGATGACGCGCGCGACGCTTGTTTCGCGAAAAGCACGACACAAACGTCAGACGGTTGAGGTGGTCAGACGACGCGCGGTCGATTGTATCGGCGGAGGTGGCGGCGTGGGACGAAATCGTCGGCCGTGTGGCATCGGTGTCGTATCGGCGTTGAATGCGAGGGAGGAGGCGATGCTGCGATGGCCGGTGTCGCGATGCGGTGCGGGGAATAAGGGGAACGCATGCGCAAGCAATGGTAGAATCGCGTCCGCCCTCTTGCCGGGGTGATGAAATTGGTAAACATAGCGGACTTAAACGATTGAGTGCCCGGCCGGAAACGGTCGGTGCAGAACCCTTCAAATTCGGCGAAACCCCTGATGCGCGCATCGAGGCAACGCCGAGCCAAGCCTCGCGGCATCCGCGAGGAAGGTGTAGAGACTAGACGGGGGGCGCCTAAGGCGCACGGGCAGCGGTCACGCCCGCGCGCGACGGTGAAGGCATAGTCCAGCGCACGAACGGTTCGCGCACGCGACGCCGGCTTTGAAAGAAGCAGTGTGACGAAAATCCGCCGCCTTAACTGGCTTGCCGGTTCGAGTCCGGTCCCCGGCACCATCGATTGCGTTGATGCGATTCGATTCGATGAAGGTGTGAAAAACCCGCGAGAAATGCAGCGCTCGCGGGTTTTTTGTTTGTGCGGCGTCGCCATCGAGGCGAGGCTGCGACGCCGGCCGGGACATGAAAAATATCGCGGCTTGTCGCGTGTCAGAAAATTCCCAGCCCGCCGTCCGCGCCCCAGACCTGCCCGTTCGCATAGCTCGTTTCCGACGAGGCGAGCGCGACATACAGCGGGGCGATTTCGGCCGGTTGTCCCGGCCTGCCGTACGGCGAGCCCGCCGCATAGTTGACGACCGTCTCCGGTGGCTGGCCGCCGCTCGATTGCAGCGGGGTCCAGTAGGGGCCGGGAGCGACTGCATTGACGCGAATGCCATGCGGCCCGAGCTGCTTCGCGAGCGATCGGGTGAACGCGATGATGCCGGCTTTCGTCGTCGCATAGTCGAGCAGGTTGGCGCTCGCCCTGACTGCCTGGACCGACGTGGTGTTGATGATCGACGCGCCGGGCGGAAGATGCGGGATGGCCGCCTTCGTGATCCAGAACATCCCGTAAAGATTGGTCTTGATCGTTGCATCGAAATGCTCGGTCGTCATCTCGTCGATCGAATCGAGCGCCTGTTGTCGGGCGGCGTTGTTGACGAGAATGTCGATCCCGCCGAGTTCCGCCGCCGCGCGTGCGACCAGCCGCTGGCAGAACGCTTCGTCGCGGATGTCGCCGGGCAGCGCGACGGCTTTGCGTCCTGCTGCCCGGATCAACGCCACGACTTCCCGCGCATCGGATTCCTCGACGGGGAGATAGCCGATCGCGACGTCCGCCCCTTCGCGCGCGAACGCAATGGCTGCTGCCCTGCCGATGCCCGAGTCGCCGCCGGTGACGAGGGCCTTGCGGCCGACGAGCCGGCCACGGCCGCGATAGCTTTGCTCGCCGTGGTCGGGGCGCGGCTGCATCCGGCTCGCGAGTCCCGGCGGCGCCTGGACCTGATGCGGGAACGGCGGCTTCGGGTACAAGCCGACCGGATTCGTCAGGCTCTCCGCGGCTGGCGGCGCGTCGACGGCATGCGCGGCGGACGGACCGAGTGCGGACATCGCAGCCAGTGCGCCAAGATTGCCGATGACCTGTCGGCGCGAGACGCGCATGCCTGCTTCGTTATCGTCGTCTTTCAACGGATGCTCCGTGAGCGAAATCGCGCGTCGTGCTCCGGGTCGTCCGCGCGAAAGTGGGTGATCGCCATACGGCAGGCGAGCTCGCTGGCGCGCGACGACGGTGCCGTCACGCGCCGGTATATCACGATCATTCGACGCGCAGGATCAGCTTGCCGGTCGTCTGGCCGGTTTCGAGCGCGTGATGTGCGTCGGCAATCGCATCGAACCCGTAGCTGCCGCCGATCAGCGGCTTCAGCTTGCCGGTCGCGAGCAGTCCGAACAGTTCGCCGAGTGTCCGGCGCACGACGTGCTCGTTGAGGAACGCGTGCAGCGCGAAGCCGGCCACCGATCGGCTGCCGAAGATCAACGCATTCATCAGCGCCTCGTCGATCGTCAGGAGTTGACCGCTCGCGGCGCCGTAGCTGACGAACCGGCCGTATACCGCAAGACCCGACACCAACGTGCGCGCGACCGTCCCGCCGATCGAATCGAATACGACGTCAGGGCCCTCGCGGCCGGTGGCGTCGCTCAATTGATCGGCCCAGTCCGCGTCGCGATAGCTGATGGCCCGATCGGCGCCGAGCGTTCGCACCGCATGCAGTTTGGCCGGCGCGCCTGCGAGGCCCGTGATCGAGCGTGCCCCGTCGAGTCGCGCCAGCTGGATCAGCATCGAGCCGACGCCGCCGGCCGCGGCAGTGATCGCGACCGTGCGTGCGGCCACGGGCGTCTCGCGCAGCAGCACACGGGCCACGAGCCCCTGCAACATCACGGCGACCGCGTCGTCGTCGGAGACTTCGTCGGGAATCGCGGTAATCAGCGCGGCGCCGAGCGTCACGTATTCGGCGTAGCCGCCGGTCGCGCGCATCGCGCCGAACAGCGGCGCCGCGACGCGTGCGCCGACCCGGATGTCCCGCACGTTCGCGCCGACGGCAGCGACGGTGCCGACGACTTCCGAGCCGGGCACTGCGGGCAGTGTCAGCGCCGGGCCCGGATAGGTGCCGGCACGTTGCAGCGTTTCCGCGAAATTCAGTCCGATACGCGTGACCCGTACGAGAACCTCGTCGGCGGCAGGGGTCGGGCGCTCGATCACGACGGGACGAAGGACAGAAGGATCGCCGACCCGCTCGATCTGGATGGCATGCATGCTGGTCATGGAAACATCTCGCTTGGAATGGGGGCGTTCGCCCCCGGGGATGGATGAAGCGCGGACCCGGATCGGCCGCGCAGTTGTGTGTCGCCGAAAGCCGACGGGTCAGTCCGGCTGTGCGCGGTCGAACGCGAGAGGGCCGGCGCCATGCAGGAACAGCGCGAGCAGGCCGCCTGCCATCGACAGGTTCATCATGAAGAACGTCTGCTGGGTCTGGTCGCCGCCGCCGTGGAAGATCACTGCGGCGATGATCGAGAAGATCGCGAGCCCGAGCGCGGCGAGCCGCGTCATGAAGCCGGTGATCAAGGCCAGGCCGCCGGCGATTTCGACGACGATCACGAGCGGAAGCAGCGCGCCCGACACGCCCATGTGTTCCATGTACTGCTGGGTGCCCGCATAGTTGAAGATCTTGCTGATCCCGGCGCCGAGATACACGCCGGCGATGAGGAGTCGCACGAGGACGGACAGCACGAGGTTGACGACGGGCGTTTGAACGGTTGTTTTGTACAGTGCGCGGTTGATCGAATTGATCATATGGAATTCATAATGAATGAGTGGGTGGATCGTCGATCCGGTCGAGCGACCGACCTGTTGTCGGGCGATTGATGCTTACGCGTCGAGCGTCGGATAGTCGGTGTAGCCGGCTTCACCGCCGCCGTAAGCGGTGGACATGTCCGCGTGCGCGAGCGGGCGATCGTGTCGAAGACGCGTCACGAAGTCCGGGTTCGCGATGAACGGATAGGCGAACGACACGAGGTCGGCATGGCCGTCGTCGAGTGCCTGTTGCGCACGCGCCTTCGTGTAGCCGCCGTTCGCGATGTAGAGCCCGCCGAAGGCACGACGCAATGCGCGGTAGTCGAACGGCGGTGCCTGATCGGCCGCGACCTGCGGA
>NZ_BCPP01000313.1:0-6915 GCF_016586125.1 Burkholderia sp. E168m23 | reverse complement strand
CTCTATACGGACATGCTGAACGACGCGGTGAAGGCGCTGAAGAACGGCAAGGAGCCCGACCTCACCGCCCCGCTCGCCGCGACGACCGAAATCAACCTGCATGCGCCCGCGATCCTGCCGGCCGATTACTGCGCGGACGTGCAGGAGCGGCTGTCGCTGTACAAGCGGCTCGCGAACTGCGAGCACGGCGACGCGATCGACGGCATCCAGGAAGAGCTGATCGACCGCTTCGGCAAGCTGCCGCCGCAGGCGCACGCGCTCGTCGAGACGCATCGGCTGCGGATCGCCGCGAAGCCGCTCGGCATCGTGAAGATCGACGCGAGCGAGGTCGCGATCGGGCTGCAGTTCGAGCCGAATCCGCCGATCGATCCGATGCGGATCATCGAGATGGTGCAGAAGCATCGCCACATCAAGCTCGCGGGCCAGGACAAGCTGCGCATCGAGACGCGCTCGCCCGACCTCGCGATCCGCGTGTCGACGATCAAGGAAACGCTGCGCGCGCTCGGCCCGAAACAGGGGGCGGCCGTCGCGGCCCGCTGACGCAATCCTGACGGGCGCGACGTTGCTGCACCGCATCGCGCCCGACGAAGGCGGGCAGGCGCGTTTTTGAGTATGATTTCCCATTCATCAGACGGAGTTTTGCCATGTCCACTCTCGACGCGACGGCGCCGTCCGCCGCAACCGAAGGCGATGCATCGCTCGTCAGCCTGCCCTGGGTCAAGCAACTCGTGTCGATGGACACGACGAGCCGCGTGCCGAACCTCGGCCTGATCGAAACGGTACGCGACGCGCTCGCCGCGAAGGGCATCGCGTCGACGATCACGCACGATCCGCGTGAAGGCTGGGCGAACCTGTTTGCCACCGTGCCCGCGCACGACGGTTCGACGAACGGCGGCATCGTGCTGTCGGGCCACACCGACGTCGTGCCGGTCGACGGCCAGCAATGGGACAGCAACCCGTTCGCGCCGGAAATCCGCGACGGCCGCCTGTACGGCCGCGGCACCTGCGACATGAAGGGCTTCATCGGCGCGGCGCTCGCGCTGCTGCCCGAGATGCAGGCGACGAAGCTCGCGAAGCCGATCCATTTCGCGCTGTCCTACGACGAGGAAATCGGCTGCGCGGGCGCGCCGCTGATGATCGCCGATCTCGTGAAGCGCGGCGTGCAGCCGTCCGGCTGCATCGTCGGCGAGCCGACCAGCATGCGGCCGATCATCGCGCACAAGGGCATCAACGCGTACCGCTGCTGCGTGCGCGGCCACGCCGCACATTCGTCGCTGACGCCGAAGGGGCTCAACGCGATCGAGTATGCGGCCCGCCTGATCTGCCACATCCGCGACATCGCTGACCGCTTCCGTGCCGAAGGCCCGTTCGACGAACTGTACGACGTACCGTTCACCACCGCGCAGACGAGCACGATCCAGGGCGGCAACGCGATCAACACGGTGCCGGCCGAGTGCCGCTTCGACTTCGAATTCCGCAACCTGCCGACGCTCGATCCCGAGCAGATCTTCACGCGCATCGAAGCGTATGCACAGGAAACGCTGCTGCCGCAGATGCTGCGCGAACATCCGAACGCCGCGATCGAGTTCTCGAAGATCGCCGCGGCACCCGGCCTCGACGCGACCGAGCAAGCCGCGATCACGCAGCTCGTGCGCGCGCTGACGGCCGACCAGGACAAGCGCAAGGTCGCGTACGGCACCGAGGCCGGGCTGTTCGCCCGCGCGGGCATTCCAAGCGTCGTGTGCGGACCCGGCAACATCGAGCAGGCGCACAAGCCGAACGAATATGTCGAGCTCGCGCAGCTCGCCGGCTGCGAGCAGTTCCTGCGCAAGTTCATTCGCAGCATGTCGGTCGACGCGCACTGACTGCCTCCCGCCACGCCAGCCCGCGTGTGCGGGTCGGCCCACTCCGCCACCCGCCACGTCATGTCGACTGAACAACAGGGCACTGCCCATACGACGATCGACGGCGAGCCGATTCCGACGCTCGACGAAATCGCCGCGCAGCATTTCGCGTTGTCACCCTGGGTCGCGCGCACGCCCGTGTTCGAGCGCGCCGACCTGCCCTCCCTCGAAGGCACGCACGTCAACTTCAAGTTCGAGCTGCTGCAGGCGAGCGGCAGCTTCAAGGCGCGCGGCGCGTTCACGCACCTGCTCGCGCTCGACGAAGACCGCAAGAACGCGGGCGTCACCTGCGTATCGGCCGGCAATCATGCGGCAGCCGTCGCGTATGCGGCGATGCGGCTCGGCAGCAGCGCGAAGGTCGTGATGTTCCATACCGCAAGCCCGACGCGCATCGCGCAGTGCAAGCAGTACCGTGCGGAAGTCGTGCTGGCAGGCAGCGCGTCGCAGGCGTTCGATCTCGTGCGGCGCATCGAGGCCGAGGAAGGCCGCTTCTTCATTCATCCATTCAACGGCTATCACACGATCCTCGGCACCGCGACGCTCGGCTACGAATGGGCGACGCAGACGCCGGACCTCGACGCGGTGATCGTGCCGATCGGCGGCGGCGGGCTCGCGGCCGGCATGGCGACCGCGCTGCGGCTCGCGAATCCGCGCGTGCACGTGTACGGCGTCGAGCCGGAAGGCGCCGACGCGATGAGCCGCAGCTTCGCGGCCAATCACACGATCAAGATGAGCGCGATGCAGACGATCGCCGATTCGCTGATGGCGCCGCATACCGAGGAATACAGCTACCAGCTGTGCCGGCGCCACCTCGACCGCATCGTCACCGTCTCCGACGACGCGCTGCGCGCCGCGATGCTGTTCCTGTTCTCGCACCTGAAACTGTCGGTCGAGCCGGCCTGCGCGGCCGCGCTCGCCGCGCTGCTCGGCCCGCTGCGCGAAACGCTGCAGGGCAAGCGCGTCGGCGTGCTGCTGTCGGGCACGAATACCGACCCCGCCACGCTCGGCATGCATCTCGCGCACGCGCAACTGCAGCACTGACTCCGCACCGCGCGTGCGCAGGCCATCCTAGGGTTATCCCCAGATTATGTTGACAGCCCTGTTGATAACCCGCCGGACCCGCACGCAAGTGGTTGAGCGCGCAGCGTTTTGCACGCGCGAAGGTCGATCGTCACGAAATGGGCAGATGCGGCGGCTGGCCGCATGCGCGGCGGCGCTCGCGCTGCTCGCCGGTTGCGCGGCAGCGCCCTCGTCCATCTCGGGCGCGCAACCGGCATCCTGCACGCAACCGGGCGAAAGCCGCATGCTGCAGGCCGACCTGCTGTTCGGGCGCGACATCGCCGGGCGCGGGCCCGTCACCGATGCCGAACGCGCGGCATTCCTCGCCGACACGGTCACGCCGCGCTTTCCCGACGGCCTCACCTACTGGGACACGCACGGCCAGTGGCGCGACCGCTCGACCGGTGACGTCACGCGCGAAGACAGCTTCGTGATCCGTATCATCGCCGACGATACGCCGGACACGCGCACACGGCTCGCCGCGATCCGGCAAGCGTACGTCCAGCGATTTCATCAGCAATCGGTCGGCATGACCGTCGTGCCGGCCTGCGCGTCGTTCTGATTCACCGGCTTCCGCTGCCGGTCGCGCACAAAAGAACGGGCGCCCGAAGGCGCCCGTCGCATGGCTGACGCACAGCGTACCGCTTACTTGCTCTCGAACATGTCCATGATCTGCTGCTTCTCCTGCGGCGTGACGGGCGGCGGCGCGAGCCCGGCCGCGCCGGCCGAGCCGAGGGCGTCGTTCGCGCTGATCGCGTTCTCCGCCGGGTTGATGTCGACGTTCGCGACGAAGCCGTTGCCCGGCGTCCGATCGGCGTAGTACAGCTCGCCGTCGATCGTCGTCAGGCCGTCCGGCATCGGCATCTGCTGCTCGGGCACGCCGTTCAGCGCGGTGCGCATGTAGTTCACCCAGATCGGCAACGCGAGCTGCGCGCCGAATTCGCGGCTGCCCAGGCTCTTCGGCTGATCGAAGCCCATCCACGCAACCGCGACGAGCGACTGCTGGTAGCCGGCGAACCAGCCGTCCTTCGCGTCGTTCGTCGTACCCGTCTTGCCCTGCAGGTCGTTGCGGCCCAGCGCGTTGGTGCCCGCGCCCGTGCCGGCCGTCGCGACCGAATGCAGCAGGCTGTTCATCACGTACGCGTTGCGGCCTTCGATGGTGCGCGGCGCCGTGCCGCCCGCGACCACCGGCTGCGACTTCTGCAGCGGCTGGCCGCGCGCGTCGTCGACTTCGGCGATCAGGTACGGATCGACCTTGTAGCCGCCGTTCGCGAACACCGCGTAGCCGGTCGCGAGCTGCAACGGCGTCACGAGGCCCGCGCCGAGCGCCATCGGCAGGTAAGGCGGCGTCTTCGCCGGATCGAAACCGAAGCGCTGCGTCACGTACTGCTGCGCGTACTGCGTGCCGATCGACGCAAGGATCCGGATCGACACCAGGTTCTTCGAACGCTGCAGGCCGGTGCGCATCGTCATCGGGCCGTCCGGCTGGTCGTCGTCCTTCGGCTCCCACGCGGTGCCGCCCGGCACGCTCGGCGGGAAGTACAGCGGCGCGTCGTTGATCATCGTCGCCGGCCCGAGCCCCTTGTCGAGCGACGCCGAGTAGATGAACGGCTTGAACGACGAGCCCGGCTGCCGCCACGCCTGCGTCACGTGGTTGAACTTGCTCTTGTTGAAGTCGAAGCCGCCGACGAGCGAGCGGATCGCACCGTCCTGCGGCGCGATCGCGACGAGCGCGCCTTCGACCTGCGGCAACTGCACCACCTGCCAGCCCGTCTTGCCGTCCTTCAGCACGCGCACGACCGAGCCCGGCTTGATACGCAGCGCGTTGTTCGCACGGGCGCCCAGCGCGGCCGACACGAAGCGCAGCCCGGCCGGGCCGATCGTCGTGGTCGCGCCGCCGACGAACTGCACCTCGACCGCGTTCGGCGATGCCGACAGCACGACCGCCGATTGCAGGTCGCCGTTGTCCGGGTGATCGGCGAGCGCATCGTCGATCGCCTCGTCGCGTTCGTCGCCGGCCGCAGGCAGGTTGATCGACGCTTCGGGGCCGCGATAGCCGTGACGGCGCTCGTAGTCGAGAATGCCGCGACGCACGGCCTGATACGCGGCTTCCTGGTCGGCCGAGTTGATCGTCGTCGTGACGGTCAGCCCGCGCGTGTAGGTTTCGTCCTTGTACTGCTGGTACATCATCTGCCGCACCATCTCGGCGACGTACTCGCCGTGCACCGCGTACTGGTTGCCCGGCGTGCGCACGTGGATCTCTTCCTTGATCGCCTCGTCGTACTGCGGCTGCGTGATGTAGCCGATGTCGAGCATGCGCTTCAGGATGTATTCCTGACGCACCTTCGCGCGCTTCGGATTGACGACCGGGTTGTACGCGGACGGCGCCTTCGGCAGCCCCGCGAGCATCGCCGCTTCCGCGAGCGTGATGTCCTTCAGGTCCTTGCCGAAATACACGCGCGCCGCGGCCGCGAAGCCGTACGAACGCTGGCCGAGATAGATCTGGTTCATGTACAGCTCGAGGATCTGGTCCTTCGTCAGGGCCTTCTCGATCTTGTACGCGAGCAGCATTTCGTAGATCTTGCGCGTGTAGGTCTTCTCGCTCGACAGGAAGAAGTTGCGCGCGACCTGCATCGTGATCGTGCTCGCGCCCTGGCGCGCGCCGCCGTGCATCAGGTCGGCCACGCCCGCGCGCAGGATGCCGAGGAAATCGACGCCGCCGTGCTCGTAGAAGCGGTAGTCCTCGATCGCGAGCACGGCCTTCTTCATCACGTCGGGAATGTCCTGGAAGCGCACGAGGCTGCGGCGCTCCTCGCCGAACTCGCCGATCAGCACGTGATCGGCGGTAAACACACGCAGCGGCACCTTCGGCTGATAGTTGGTCAGCGCATCGAGCGACGGCAGTTGCGGCGCCATCACGACCAGCGCGTAGCCGACGATCAGCGCGCCGACGACCGCGAGCGTCGCGAACAGGCCGACGAACCACAGCGCGACGCGCGAACCGAACGTGCGCCGGCGCCCTCCGCCGCCACTGCGCTGCTGCGCGCGGCGGCCGTCGTCGCGATCGTCGTCATCGGGGTAATAGGCTCCGGACGGCGAACGGCGCAGCGTGTAGTGGGGCTCGTTCCTGTCGGAAGAAGAAGGCGGTCGTTTGATAATTGGCATGTCGGAATGGCGGGCGTACGTGGCGCCCTCGGACGCATGCGGAAATGCAAGCGGATGAATCAGAGTGGGTGCATCGAGAAGCGGCTGTCACGTCGACAGACCCCACCGCGCGGCGATCCGTTCCCGCGACGTGACAGCGCATTTTAATGAAATCGACCGGGCGCCTTCGCGATTTTTTGTAAAAATTCCCGCAATGCCGTGATTTGCGGAACGTATTGTCGACATCCTCGGCCTATGATGGACACGCGATACGGCACGCACGGGCGAATTTCTTTCAGTCGCGAAAGGTTTGGCGTCCTGATGCGCGAGCCGCTTGAACTCGCGCGTTTAAGCCGTATTTAAGTGAACCGGTGGTGTAATATCCGCCGGCTCACGCGGGCCGGAACCGGCTCGCGACGGGCATTGCCGCGGTCACGCGGCGCCTTTCAACCACGGAGGATTTCATGTCGCTTTTCGACTCTATTTCGCGCACGATCAAAGGCCTGCTGAACGATGCGGCCGATTCGGTACAGGATCCGTCGCGCGACGCACGGCAGATCGTGCGGGAGCTCGACGACAGCATCGGCCGTGCCGAGAATTCGCTGATCGAAATCGAGGCACAGGTCGCGACCCAGCGCAGCAAGCGCGATGCGGCCGACGACAAGGTCAGGAAGTACGAGGACGGCGCGAAGCGCGCGCTGCAGGGCGGCGACGAAGCGCTCGCCCGCGAGGCGCTCGCGGCCCAGTCGAACGCGGAAGCCGAGCGCGACGCGCTCGCGGCCGAGCTGACGACGCTCGAGCCGTCGGT
>NZ_BCPP01000312.1:0-6923 GCF_016586125.1 Burkholderia sp. E168m23 | reverse complement strand
GCCGGTTTCCCGGCGCCGGAGGCTGCGATGGCTGCAACGGAGCGGATCACGATGACGATGCGCGAGCTGGATCGACTCAAGGTCATTCAGGACGTAGCCGACGGCAAGCTCAAACCAGATTGACGACACGACAGATGCGCCGGTTGGTCGCCCGGTTACGGGCGCGGTCCAGCCAGTTTTGTTCAACAGAATGCGCGGACGTAGAAGATCGAGCGCCTAGAAGTTTCGCGCCACGCCAACCATGAACATGTCCTGGTCCTTGTCGTTGCCGGTTGCGACACGATTGAAGCGCAGGCTCGCCGCCCAATCGTTCGTCACCTGATAGGCCACTTGCGCGCTGAGCAACGCATTGAGTCGCGTCCTGCCCGAGCCGTCGTTCCGATCCCGCGAGAGATACGGACCGACGCCCGCCGACAGCGTCCATTTGCTCTTGATCGGCGCGACGTACCAGAATTGCGCGGCCACGCCGCGTCGGCCGGCCACGCCATTGTTGCCTTCGTAGACGAAGCTCGCCGAATAGGCCCACGCATTGCCGAGCGGCCGCTTGACTTCGACCATGTATCCCCTTTCGATCGGCACTTGAGGACGGTTCGTCTGCGACGTCCCGGCCCAAACGCCGATCTGCGTCTTGCCGTCCGAAAACGCAGGGCCAGGATCGCCGCCGAAATCCGAGCCGACGCCGAAGAGCACCGCGTCGGAATTGAATCCGCCGATCATCTGGACGTGGTTGTACTGCACCTTGAGAAAGAAGCGCTTGGGAACGACGTAATACCGCACCGCTGCCGACGCGCGCACGCCCCAGCGCTTGTCATTGCGTGGCTGGCCGTCGACATGGGTCGTGTCCATGCTGAAGTACGGGCCCGCCGAAAATTCGAGCGCCAGGCGACTGCCGACCGGCCAACGAAACGAACCCAGGGCGGCAAAACCGTCACGATGGTGATTCAACGGATGCCCTTCGTTCATGTACGCGAGGTAGACCGACAGGTAATCGTTCAAGACGTCACCGAAGCCGACTTCGTACGCACGCCAATGCATATCGCCACCCTCGGTCGCTCGTCCGTCGCCATACACCGCATAGGCGTTGAGCGTTCTCTCCGATTTCAGCCCGCTCGGCGAACTACTCGACGGTCCATCCTCGGCGTGCGCGTGTACCGGGCACGTCAGCATTGTCAGGCCGGCGATCGAGCTTGTGAGGACGAAGCGCGAACAGATGTAACGGCACTCTCCCATTTGGCCCCCTCACCTTGGTAAGCGCGTTTTCCGGGAAAAGTTGCTAACGATTATAGGCGGCGGACAGCAGGCGTCGAACACGCGTTTACGGCAATTCCCCTGCCCTGATGGCGAGCATGTTCGGTATCAGGGCATAAGAGTGCGTCGGGTCGGGCGCGTTTCAATGGACGCCAGTTTGGATTTCCAATGAACCTATTATGATAAGAAAAATTATCCGAATAGCGGTATCGTTTGATCGAACTGCATGTTCCGAGGCAGAAGGTTCAGGCCATCAAATCACCAGAAAATCGGCTCCCTCGGTGAGATCGCGCCATGCTTCGATCTTCGCGCGGCGCGGCGCGGCGCGGCGCGTCGAGGCGCCTGGACGCAACGTCGGGCTCCGCTTGGCCGAACAGCGGACGCAACGACGGCGTATCCGGCTCCAGCGCGGCGAGCACCGCGCCAAGCATCTGAACCCCCATCGGCGAGACGGCATCGTCGGGCCAGCGACAACGGGATTAATCAGGTCGGGATCGTCTGAAAGCCCTGCCCTGCAAGGCACGACACGATCCAGATACATTGAAATACAAAATATCGTATGCGATTTAATCGAATACGCTTGACTCAGGTGGTCGTGAGGCGGAAACTGCGTCGCATGCGATCGAATCGCATCTGAAACAAACCTCAACCGACGGAGTAAATGATGAGCAAGATCGACAAAGTGCTGTACACGGGCAAGACGCATACGACTTCCGGCGGCCGCGACGGCGCCGCGCGCAGTTCCGATGGCCGCCTCGACATCCAGTTGTCGTCGCCGGGAAGCGCGGGCACCGGCACCAACCCGGAACAGCTGTTCGCGGCCGGCTGGTCGGCCTGCTTCATCGGCGCGATGCAGCTTGCGGCGCGTGCCGCGAAGGTGACGCTGCCGGCCGATCTCGCGGTCGACGCCGAAGTGGACCTCGGCACGGCGGGCAACGCGTACTTCCTGCAAGCCCGGCTGTACGTGAGCGTGCCGGAGCTCGAGCGCGACGTCGCGCAACGCATCGTCGACGCCGCGCACCAGACTTGCCCGTATTCGAAGGCGACGCGCGGCAACATCGACGTCGAGATCCGGATCGCCTGAACGTTGCACCGGGCGGCTGAGCGCCCCCGCTCGAATTCCCGATTCCTTTTCCATCGAGGTGAAACATGAAAACCCAATTGATCGCTGCCCTGTTCGTCGCTGTTTCGGCTGCCGTTGCCGCTCCCGCGTTTGCCAATGAAGCCACCGTGACGCGTGCGCAGGTGCGCGCCGAACTCGCGCAGCTTCAACACGTCGGCTATCCGCTGAACCGCGCGACGGACGCTACCTACCCCAACGATCTGCAGGCCGCGTTGACGCAGATCCACGCCGACGACGCCGTCGCGGCCAACGCACCGGCTTCCGGCTACGGCGGCAACGGCGACACCGCGACGCAATCCGGCCGCCGGTATGTCGCAAGCGTGGTCGAGCGCTCGGTGTACTTCGGTCACTGAGCACCACGCCCGGTACGTGAACCCTGATCCCCGTTTATTCCTGATCCTATTTTGTCGAGGTGAATGATGAAGACCCAACTGATTGCCGCCCTTCTCATTGCCGTGTCGGCCTCCGTCGCCGCACCGGTTTTTGCCGGCGAAAGCACCGTCACACGTGCGCAGGTGCGTGCGGAACTGGCCGCGTTGCAGCAAGCCGGCTACCAGCCGAACCGCCCCAACGATCCGAACTATCCGGCCAATATCCAGGCGGCGCTGAAACGGATTCGCGACGACGGCGCCGTCGCGGCCGATACGCAGGCAGCCGATTACGGCAGCGATGCCGGCGGTGCCGCGCAGTCCGGCAGCCGAAACACGCTGCGCACCGCCGAGCGCTCGATTTATTTCGGGCATTGAGCGCGGCACGGCGAATTCGGCCGCTGAGGTCCGCCATATAAAGCGCATACGATGTAATCGCGTGCGCTTTTCTATTGGTGTTGCCCGGGTCTGCGTTCGCGGTGCTATCCGCCCGCCCCCATCCGGGATTATTCTGTGCGGCACCCACCTTCCACCAAGGAGCCGCCGATGCCGGACGCCATGACCGGAAACGCGACAACCGATGCGCACGTGCTCGACCGGGTCGTCTGGAATGCGCTCACGGGCAGGCAGCGCCGCTTTGCGCTCGGCGATGGTCGTGCGCTGCGGTTCCCGACGGCCATCGCGCCATTTGCCGCGATCGACGACACGAGCCCGGCGTCGTTCGACGCGCTGTGCGGGCTGATCGCCGCACATGGCCCGGCGGCGCTCGTCACGCCGGACGAGATCGAGCCGCCGGCAGCTTTGTCGGTGATTCGGCGAGCGACGTTGCTTCAAATGACCTGGCAAGGTGCGTTCGATCCGACGCACGAAACGGAGCCTGTTCCGCTCGGCGAAGCCGACGTGCCTGACATGCTCGCGCTGACCGCCGCCGCGCAGCCGGGCCCGTTCGGCCCGCGCACGTTCGAGCTTGGCCACTACATCGGCGTGCGCAGTGAAGGCCGGCTGGCCGCGATGGCCGGCCAGCGGATGCAGGTCGACGGCTATACCGAGATCAGCGCCGTCTGCGTGGATGCCGCGTTTCGCCGGCAAGGGCTTGCCGCGCGGCTGATCCGGTCGTTGATCGCGACGATCGGCGCGCGTGCGGAAACGCCGTTCCTGCACGTCCTCACGACGAACCGGGTGGCGATCGAACGTTATCTCGCACTCGGTTTCGTGGTCCGTCGCGAGATGCACCTGCTGGTGCTGGGCGATGCGCACGCATGACAATGCGGCCGGCGCGATTTCCGCGTCGGCCGCTTGTCGTGCCTGAGTGCTTTCAGGCTTCGGTCGACCGGATCAGGTTGCCGCGCAGCGTGACGATCGCCTTCTGTACCTTGGCGAACTCGTCCGGTTTCAGCCCGGTGGCTTCGACCAGGTTCATGTCGAGCCCCTTCTCGCGCACGCGTCGGCCGCTTTTCGTCAGGCTGACGAGCACCTGGCGTTCGTCGGACGGATCGCGGTGCCGCTCCAGGTAGCCCATTGCCTCGAGCTTCTTCAGGATCGGCGTCAGCGTATTGGATTCGAGAAACAGCTTCTCGCCGAGCTGGCCGACGGTCTGGTTGTCCTGCTCCCACAGCGCAATGATCGTGATGTACTGCGTATACGTGAGGCCGAGCTCGTCGAGGATCGGCTTGTATGCCTTGCCGAACGCGAGGTTCGCCGAGTAGATCGCAAAGCACAGGAACTCGGACAGCTTCGGTGCGACGTGCGACGGGGTTTCGGTCGGTTTCATGGACTTCCTCCAGCGACGCGAACGGTCGCAGACAACCGCATTATATATCGCATGCGATCTTATCGGAAGCATGATAATCGGTGTCGATCGGCTGACGCGCGCCGTGCTCGTTCAGCCCGGCTTGCGGCGCTTGCCAGTTGGCTGACGGCTGATCGACAGCAACGTGCACTGCACCGGATGCGCGATTTCGGTCGCGAGCCCGCCGGCGGCAAACAGCAGGATCATCAGCCAGCGCTTCATGCGTCCTCCACGACCGAAAGGCTCGCGCCATCGAGGACCGTCGCGTCGAGCGCGGTCGGATCGACGCCGTCGAGGCAACCCAGATTGACGCGCCAGCATGCCGGTTCCTTGCGGGTCTGGTGGAACGGATAGACGCCGCACCGGCTGCAGAAATAGTGGCGTGCGGTGTGGGTGTTGAAGCGATAGCACGTCAGCGCGTCCTCGCCTTCGACGATCGTCAGGTTGGCGGCGGCGAACATCGGGCTCATCAGCGCGCCGCGCCGGCGGCACAGGCTGCAGTTGCAGCGGACGGCCGGTGCAATGGCCGCGATGACTTCGAATTTGACGGCCCCGCAATGGCAGGACCCTTTGAACCAGGTGGCAGACATGACGGGCTCCGAAAGAGGTCATGCCTGCTTTATAGCGAACCCGCGCGCGGGCGTTGTATCGCACTGTATCCGCGCTCGGCGCAGATACAGGACATTGCACATCCGCGGCGCGCGCGATCTGCAGGCGACGGTTGCGTCGGCGCCCACACAGCAGGGGTCATGGTTTTCCCGCCCCGCGGGATGGCGCGGATGCGCATCGTTTTCGATACGCCCCTCCGCCACGCAGGCTGCACCGGCCTGTCGGGCGACTACGCGCTGCCGCGCGGCCTCTACCCTTTCTGCCCAGGAAAGGACGCTTGAAACATCCGCAATTATCACGTGCCGCCGATTTGCCCACCATGTATCGGACGATCGGCGCAGCCCGCACGGGCGGCGCTTGCACGCGCCCGGCGATGCCTGCCGTCGCGTCGCGTGGCCGGCGCGTTACACCGGTCGCGAACGCCAGGCCCAGCGCCACGGCATATCGATAATCAGGAGACACGATGAACAGCCAATCCCTCGACCTAGGCGGCCATGCCGGCGGCCCTGAATCCGCCCGGCCGCCGGCCGCTTCAGCAGGCACCGGCGCCGATGCGGCAGCCCTTCCCGGCCGCCGCGTCACGCTCGGCGATTTCATGGACGATCTGCCGGTCGGCGCATTGCATCGATTCGTCGTCTGGGTGATCGGCGTCGGGCTGTTCTTCGACATGTACGAGATTTTTCTCGTCAGTACGATCGGCTCCGCGTTGCAGCACGAATACGGGCTGAGCCGGCAAAGCGCCGATTTCAAGCTATTGCTGGCGTCGGCGTTCATCGGCATGTTCGTCGGCGCGATGTGCCTCGGCAGCCTGGCCGACCGCATCGGCCGGCGCAAGGCGTTCCTGCTCACGCTCGGGTGGTACAGCGCGTTCTCGCTGGTCGGTGCGTTTTCCGTGAACGCCGACATGCTCGTGGCATGCCGGTTCCTGACGGGCATCGGCGTCGGCGCGATCTATCCGGTCGCCGACAGCTTCCTGTCCGAAATCCTGCCGAAGGACAAGCGCGGGCGGCTCGCCGCGTGGGCCTACACGACTTCGTATGTCGCGGTGCCGCTCGTCGGCTTTCTCGCGCTGTGGCTGAATCCGTTGCAGGTGGCGGGCGTCGCCGGCTGGCGCATCATCCTCGCGATCGGCAGTCTCGGCGCCGTGTACGTGCTGCTCGTCCAGCACCGGCTGCCGGAAAGCCCGCGCTGGCTGCTCGCGCAAGGCCGCACGGCCGATGCGCACGCGGCGCTGCGGCGATTCGCGGAAAGCGCCGGCGTGCGTGTGCCCGAACACTTCGCGGAACCGGTCGAGCCGCAGCGGCCGCTGGGGCTCGGCGAGCGCATCGCGCTGCTGCGCCGCCAACCGTACGGCGCGCGCTACGTGATGCTGGCGATCTTTCACCTGTTGCAGGGCTTCGGCTACTACGGGTTCGGCACGCTGGCCGGCACGGTCGTGAAAAGCCGCGGCTTCGACGTGACGGACAGTACGCTGTTCATTGCGCTGTCGTTCATCGGCTATCCGATCGGCTCGCTGCTGTCGATTCCGCTGCTCAACTGGATCGAGCGCCGCACGCTCGTGATCGTGTCGATCCTGTCGATCGCGGTGTTCGGGCTGTGCTTCGCGTATTCGGGCAATACGATGCTGATCGTCGGCTTCGGGTTCCTGACGACCTGTGCGTCGAACGTGTTCAGCAACGCGTATCACGTGTATCAGGCCGAGATTTTCCCGGCGCGCGTGCGCTCGACGGCGATCGGCAGTACCTATGCGCTGTCGCGGATCGTGAGCGGCGCGCTGCCGTTCGTG
>NZ_BCPP01000311.1:0-6940 GCF_016586125.1 Burkholderia sp. E168m23 | reverse complement strand
CGGCGCGAGATGCACGGCGGCGAACGACAGCGTGACTGCGGCCCACAGCACGAGCGCGCCGGTGGCGAGCCGCGTCGCGATCGGCGAACGCAGCCAGCGGCGCCATGCGGCCGGCGGCGCAGCGGTAGGCCGCGCGTCCGGGACGGAGACGAAAGCGGACGACGGACGGTTCATGGTCGATTCTCCTGTCGGGGCAGCGCGATGGGCGATGCGAGGCAGGCCGGCAAGCGTCGGCTTACTTCTTCACCCACACGTCGTACGGGTTCTCGGGCATCTGCGCGAACGAGCGGAAGCGCAAGCCCTGGACCGCCTTCGCGGCGGCGATCTGGTCTTCCGGCTCGTACAGCGGCAGCGCGTACGCCTGCTCGTTGATCGCGAAGTGCTGCAGCTCGCCGTACAGCTTCTTGCGCTCGGCGACGTTCTGCGTGCGCGCGGCCGCCTGCAGCCAGCGCGTCAGCTCGGGCGCCGCCGCACGGCTGTAGTTCAGCGCGCCGCCGCGATCGACGGGCAGGTAGTGGCCTTCGATGTCGATGCCGTCCGGCGGCGTGTTCGAGTTCGCGATCGAGCCGAACTTGCCGCTCTTGCGCGCCTCGACGTACGTGCCGTCGTCGACGTACTGGATCTTCAGGTCCACGCCGAGTCGTTGCCGCGCTTGCGCCTGCAGCGCCTGCAGCAGCACGTCGCGCTGGTCGCGCACGGTCGCCTGCGCCTGGACGACCGCGATCGTCAGCCGCTCACCGTTCTTCGTGCGGAAGCCGCCGCTGTCGCGCGCGCTCCAGCCGGCTTCGTCGAGCAGCTGGTTCGCGAGCTTCGGGTTGTTGCCGTAGGTCTTTTCGATCGACGCGTCGTAGAACGGATCGATCGGCGACGTGATGCCCCATGCGCGCGTGCGCTCGCCGCGGTAGATCGATTGCACGATGCCGGTCGTGTCGAGCCCTTCGAGCAGCGCGCGGCGCACCTTCACGTCCTGCGTCGGGCCGTAGCCGACGTTCAGGAACAGCGAGTACGGCGTGCCGGTGTTGAGCGCGCGGCGGTAGGTGAAATCGGCGTTCTTGCGGATCAGCGCGGCGTCGTTGCCGGACACGCCTTCGATCACGTCGACCTGGCCGGACAGCAGCGCGCCGGTGCGGACCGACGATTCGGGCAGGAACCGGTAGACGACCCGGTCGAGATACGCGGGGCCCTGGTGGCCGGCGGTCGGCGGCGCCCAGCGATAGTCGGGATTTTTCGCGAACTCGATTTCCTGGCCCTTCACGTAGCGGCGCAGGATGAACGGGCCGGTGCCCGCGATGTCGGGGCCGCCCGATTTCAGGCCGGGGCGGTCGAATGCGTTCGGCGACAGCAGCGGCAGCCGGCCCGCGAAGGTCAGGAACGGCGCATACGGCGCGTCGAGCGTGATGACGACCGTGTGCTCGTCCGGCGTCTTGACGTCGGCGACGTGCGAGATCAGCCGCGCGAGCTGGCTGCCGGCCGCATACGACAATTCGCGCGCATTCAGGAAATTGCGGGCGACGGCCTTCGCGTCGAACGGCGCGCCGTCGGTGAATTTCACGCCGTCGCGCAGCGTGAACGTATAGGTCTTGCCGTCGGCGGAGACCTTGTAGCCGGTCGCGAGCCACGGCACGTAGCTGCCGTCGGGCTTTTGCGCGAGCAGGCTTTCGTACGCGTTGCGCAGCAGCAGCTCGACCTTGTCCTGGCCGTTCAGTTGCGGGTTCAGCGTGCGGGGTTCGGTTTCGACGCCCCAGGTCAGCGTGCCGCCCGCGACGGGTGCGCCCTGGGCAAACGCCGTATGCGGCAGCGCGAGCGCGAGCAGCAGCGCAGCCGAGACGGTGCGGCGCGACGCGCGCAGCGCGGAATCCGGAAATGCGATTGTCATGCGAGAAAGCCTTTTACGAGGTGGATAGCGGTGGATGTGGTTCGCGTCGTTTATGTGGGTCGGCGCGGTACGTCACGTCACGCGTTCGCGTGGATGCGTTCGCGGTCCCGGGCGGTGTCGTCCGCGGCTGCGCCCGGGTAGAGATCCGGGATCAGGATTTTTCTCAACCAGACGAGCGGCGTGCCGAGCGCGTTCGTCGAGCGGTCGAACGACTGGTAGCCGCTGCGCTCGTAATACGACTGCAGCCACGGATGGTTGGTCGCGGTCGCGAGATACGTCGCAGGCGCCTTGACTTGCGACGCCAGGAACTGCGTCTCGACGTGCGCGATCAGTGCGTGCCCGAATCCTTGTCGCTTGAACGCGGGGGCGACTGCGAACCAGTGCAGGAACGGATACGGCGTGCGATGGCGTTCGCCGGACACCCACGGAAACCGCACGGTCAACGTGGCCGCGAGCGCCGTGCGGCCGTCGGGTGTCGCGTGTTCGAGCACGAACGTCGTTTCCCGCGCGACGGTCTGCGCGACGCGTTCGATCGGCGAGCGCGTGATCGTGAAGTGCACGCCCTGCGCCGCGAGCGGCGCGTAGGCGTCCTGCAGCAACGCGTAGACGGCCGGCACGTCGTCCGCGCCGGCGATGCGGATCGTATCGGTCATGGCGCGGTGCCTTCGAAGTCCGGTTGTCGTGCGTTCGGACGTGCATTCGCTTCGTCGCGCGCCGCCGCCGTGTCGCGATCGTCGGCACGCACGCCGGCCAGCAACCGCAGCGACGCAATCCGCGGTGCGGCATCGGCGACCGGCGTGTCGACGACGAATTCGGCAATCCCGTGACGACGATGCAATGCGTCGAGCTCGCGCAGCACGTCGTCGCGCGTGCCGTGCACGATCCGTGTTTCGCGCGGCTCGATCCGGTGCGGGCCGCCGCCGGCCTGGCGGATGTATGCATGCGCCTGTTCGAGACTGCCGACGTTGACGGCGGGCGTGTCGCCTACCTGCACGCGAAAACCCTGATGTCCGCTCGCGAGCTGCGCCGCCGTGTCGCGGGTGTCGGCGACGATCGCGGAGACGGCCAGCAGCGGCGTGCGGCCGCCCGACGCTTCGCGATAGGTGTCGAACGTGCGTTCCAGATCCGTCGCGGAGGCATTCAGATGCGATGCGTAGACGAACGCCCAGCCGAGCCGCGCGGCGAGCGTGGCGCTTTCCGCGCTCGCGCCGAGCAGGAACGGTTGCGCGGGCACCGGCGGGCGTGGCGTCGCATGCAGCGTGGCGGCGTCCTGGCCGGCCGCATCGGCTGTCGCATCGTCACCTTCGAGATGGCGATTCAGCTCGTCGGCCAGGTCGGCGAACGACGCGCGCCGCGCCGGATCGTAGCCGGCCTGCAGCGCGCGCGTCGACAGCGGCAGGCCGCCCGGCGCCTTGCCGATGCCGAGATCGACGCGGCCGGGCGCGAGCGACGCGAGCAGGTTGAAGTTTTCCGCGATCTTGTACGGACTGTAGTGCTGCAGCATCACGCCGCCCGATCCGACCCGAATGCGCCGCGTATGCGCGAGCACGTGCGCGATCAGGATTTCCGGCGACGGGCATGCGAGCGCGGCGGTGTTGTGATGTTCGGCGAGCCAGTAGCGGTGATAGCCGGCCGTATCGGCGAAGCGTGCGAGCGATACGCTGCGCGCCAGTGCGTCGGCGGCGGTTTCTCCGGGTGCGACGGGGCTCTTGTCGAGCACGCTCAAGCGGAACGGCAGCGCGGACAAAGCGGACAAATCGAAGTGGGAACGGAGGGCGTCGAACGTCATGATGATGCGATCGGCGCGGGTCGAAACGGCCTGATCAACGGATTTTGCATGCCGAATTATTTTGCGTCGACGTTCGCACGGTCAAACAATCAAGAAGAATATCGAAAGCCGAAAATATTCGTTCCGGCCGCCCGGGGGGCTTGCGCTATGGTCGTTGGCTGCGCGCCTCGCGGCGCGTGCGTGGAGCCTGCCCGACGATCCGACGCGCGTACGCTCGCCGTCGCGCTGTTCGCGGGCACGCTCCGATTCTCCGATCGAACTGAATCACGAGGAATGCGAATGATCCAGCAACGCGAACGACGTAAGGCCATCACGGCGACCGGAGCCGCGTCATGAGCGGCGCACGCAGACGGCTGAAGACGCTCGTCGGCGCGGCGAGCGTGCTCTACGCGCCCGGCGATGCGGATGTCGCACAGGGCGTGCGGCGCGCGGCGTCGCTCGCGCGCAAGGCGGAAGCCGAGAAGATCACCGGCCTCTTTACCGCCGACCTGCTGCAGGCCGATGCGGCCGGCCTCGCCGGGACCACCGGCAGCCAGGAGCCGATCGTCGCGCTGGCGGCGCTGAGCCAGGCGACATCGGCCATCGGGCTCGTCGCGACGGTGTCGACGACGTATCACCATCCATACAACCTCGCACGGCTGATCGGCACGCTCGATCACGTGAGCGGCGGCCGCGCCGCGTGGAACGCGGTCACGTCGTCGGTCGGCGAGGAGAATTTCGGCGATGCCGCGTTGCCCGACCCGGAGCAGCGTTATGCGCGCGCGGCCGAATTCGTCGAAGTCGTCAACGCGCTGTTCGACGCGAACGATCCGCGCGCGACGCGGCGCGGGCCGGGCGGCGGCATCTCGGTCGATCCGTTGAAGCTCGGCGCGATCGACTATCGCGGCGCGCATTTCCAGGTGCAGGGGCCGCTGAACGTGCCGCCGTCGCCGCAACGGCGGCCGGTGCTGTTCCAGGCGGGGCAGTCGGCGAGCGGCGTGGCGCTCGGCGCGCGGTATGCGGAAGTCGTCTACACGTCGCAGCCGACGCTCGACGATGCGCGCCTGTTCGTCGCCGAGCTGCACCGGCAGGCGGCCGCATTCGGTCGCGGCGACCGGCCGCCGCTCGTGATGAACTCGTTTCATTCGGTGATCGGCGAATCCGATGCCGACGTCGCGCGGCGCTTGCGCGACAAGCATGAACGCATCGATTACGAACAAGGCAGGCTGAAGCTCGCCGACATGCTGGGCGGCGGCGTCGACCTGAGCGGCCTGCCGCTCGACCAGCCGTTGCCGGCATCGCTGCTGCCGGCGATCGACAGCGTGCACCGCCGGCGCGGACGCGTGGCGATCTTCGTCGGCTACGCGCGCCAGCGGCTGACGCTGCGCGAGTTGATCATCCGCGCGCAGGAGACCGGCCACTGGTTCGTCGCCGGCACGCCGGAGCAGCTCGCCGACGCGATCGAGACGCGTTATCGCGCGGGGCTCGTCGACGTGCTGTCGCTGCACGGGCTCGGTCAGCCGGACCAGGAGGACCTGCTGCTCAACGGCTTGCTGCCCGAATTGCGGCGGCGCGATCTGCTCGATACCGACTATGTGGGCGGCGATTTCCGCGCGAATCTGGAACTGCCGGCGTTGCGGCGCGAGGCCGTGGCGGCGTGAGCGGATGACCCGCGTACCGGGCGAGGACGTTGGCCGGTGCGCGGTTCGGCGCATATCGCGCGATCAGATATCCATCGCAAAAATAACCATTTGGTACACGCTTCGGCGCGCATTACAGTCACGCCTCCTGCCGGCTGCCACGCCGGTCGTTCCGACGTTATTTCAGAAATGCGCCACATGAATCGTTTGATGCGTTCCAGGGTCCGCCGTGTCGCGGCCGTGCTGTTCGTGCTCGGCCTCGCGCCGATTTCCCATGCGGCCCAGCCGACGTTGCGCGTCGGCATCGACGCCGAGTCGTACCCGCCGTTCTTTTCGAAGGACGCCGGCGGCAAGTGGAAGGGCTGGGAAATCGACGTGCTCGATGCCGCGTGCGGCAAGCTGAACGTACGGTGCGAGCTCACCGACATTGCGTGGGACGGCCTGATTCCGGCGTTGCAGAACCGCAAGATCGACGTGATCTGGTCGTCGATGACGATCACCGGCGAGCGGCAGAAAGCCATCGATTTCAGCCGTGCTTATTACGAATCGCCGACGGTGTTCGTCGGCGCGAAAAGCGACCGGCGCCGTGTCGACTGCGCGGTGCCCACGACCTTCAAGGGCAGCGTGATCGGCGTCGAGGCCGGCACGAACTTCTCGGCGTTCCTCGATGCCCGCTTCAAGCAGGACGCGCAGATCAAGGCGTTCGACAAGTTCGACAATGCGCTCGCGGATCTGGTGTCCGGCCGCGTCGACTACGTGCAGGAAGGCAAGGGACTGTTCACGGCGTTCCTCGCGTCGCGCGACGGCAAGGACTTCGAGGTCAAGGCCACGTGCGCGGACAATCCGGTGCTGGGCCTCGGCATCGGCGCGGGCGTGCGCCACGGCGATGCGCTGCGCGGCAAGCTGTCGACCGCGATCGCGCAATTGCAGCAGGACGGCACGTGGGATGCGATCACCGCCCGCTATCCGAACCTGAAGGGCACGATCGAGAAGGGTCGTTGAGCGCATGGCCGCGGACGATTCGCTGCTCGCGTTGCTCGCCTTCGGCGACGGCGGTTATGGCCGCGTGTTCGCGGGCGCGTTCGCGCTGACGTTCGGCGTCGCGGCCGCGTCGTTCTGCACCGGCGTGCTGCTCGGCATCGCCGGCGCGCTCGGCAAGCTGTCGCGATACGCGGCGCTCGTGTGGCTGGCGCGGCTCTACACGATGCTCGTGCGCGCGCTGCCGGAGCTGTTGTGCCTGCTGCTCGCGTTCTACGCGGTCGCACCGGCCATCGAGAACGCGCTGCGCGGCAGCGGCATCGTCTCCGGCGACTTCGCGTTCGATCCGTTCGTCGTCGCCGCGCTGTCGCTCGGTTTCATCCAGGGTGCGTATCTCACCGACATCTTCCGCGCGGCGCTCGCCAACGTGCCGGTGGGCCAGATCGAAGCCGCGCACGCGTACGGGATGACGCCGTGGCAGACGTTCGCGCGCATCCGGCTTCCGGCCGCGGCGCGGCTCGCGCTGCCGGGCGTCGGCAACGTGTGGCTGAACGCGACCAAGGACGCGTCGTTCATCAGCGTGCTCGGATCGTTCACGGATCTGCTGAAGGCGAGCCAGCTCGCGGCCGGTGCGACGCGGCACTACGTATTCTTCTATCTGGTCACGGCTGCGCTGTT
>NZ_BCPP01000310.1:0-6952 GCF_016586125.1 Burkholderia sp. E168m23 | reverse complement strand
GGCCGGTCGACAACGAGCTGATGCCGGTCGACGTCGACGTGGATAGCGATGTCACCGCGCTATTGGTCGAGCTCAGCCCCGTCGACAGCGAACTGATCCCGGTCGACGTCGAAGTCGACAACGACGTCACCGCGCTATTGGTCGAACTCAGCCCGGTCGACAGCGACGAAACCCCGGTCGACAGCGACGTGATGCTCGACGCCGTCGACGTCGACAATGAATCGAGCGCCGTATTCGTCGCGGCGAGTTGCGACCCGTTGATCGCGTCCGTACTCGACGAACTGATCCGCCCGGCCGCGACGTTGGTGATCTGGCGCTCGCTGCCCGCCTTACCGACACTGACGACGCTCGCCGGGTTGATACCGTTGAAGTTGTACGTGACGCCGCCGATGACCGCGCTGGCCGTCGGATTCGGCGCGGCCGTCGTCGATCCCGAGCCGAGCGCGACATCGTTTGCGTTGTTGGCCACGGCCGCCGCGCCGAACGCGACGGCGCCCGCCGCCGCTGCCGTCGACGTATTGCCGAGCGCCAGGGAACCCGTGCCCTGCGCGTTGTTGGTGTTGCCGATCGCTACCGCGCCGTCGCCGTTCGCGGTGTTGTTCGACCCCATCGTGACCGCGCCGGTGCCGATCGCGGTGCTCGGATCGCCGATCGCTACCGCGCCGTTGCCGCTCACCGTCTGGCCATAGCCCAGCGCGACGGCGCCGATACCGCCCAGCACCTTCGAGCCGTAACCGCCCGCGACCGAACCCGCGCCTGCCGCCGCGGCAACCGAGTTGGAATCGCCGATCGCCACGGTCGACGTCGCCGCCGCTACGCTGTTGATACCGACCGCCGTCGCATTCGTGGCCGATGCCGTCGCACCGGGCCCCAGCGCGCTGGAGGACACGCCGGTCGCCAGCGATAGATTGCCGAGCGCGGTCGCGAACTGCTGGGTCGCGGTCGACTGCACGCCCATCGCGATCGAACTGACGCCCGACGCATTGGCGTTCAGGCCGAAGGCCAGCGCCTGATCGGCGCCGGCATTCGTGTTCGAGCCCATCGCGATCGAACTCGTGCCGAGCGACTGCGTGCCCGACCCGGGCACGCCCGCGGTGCCGCCCCAGCCGATCGCGATCGACGCGGTGCCCTTCGCCCCGCTGTTCACCCCCATCGCCACGCCGGAATTCCCGGTCGTCAGCGCACCGCTGCCGACGGCCACGCCGGCCGCGCCCGAACTGGTCGACTGGTTGCCGAGCGCGACGGAACCCGTGTTCGTGGCATGCGACGCATAGCCGAGCGAGACGCTCTGCGCGCCCGCCGCGCTGGCACCGAGCCCCATCGCCGCCGCGTACTGGCCGGACGCCAGCGCGTTGTTGCCCAGCCCGACGGCGGAAACACCGGTCGCCGCCGCGCCGCTGCCCATCGCGACCGCGCCGCTTTGGGTCGCGCTCGACAGGTTGCCGATCGCGACCGAATAGTCGCCGGAACCGATCGCCTGCACACCGAGCGCCGAACTGTTGACGCCGGTCGCCTGCGAGTTGATGCCGACGGACGTCGAACCATCGCCCATCGCATGTGCGCCCGGGCCGAGCGCCGTGGCCGACAAACCCTGCGCCGTCGACAGGTTGCCGACCGCGGTGGAATTCTGCTGCGCGGCAGTCGAACCGAGGCCGATCGAGATCGCCGTCGTGCCGCCCGACGCGGTACCGCCATCCTGCGCGTATTGCGCATGCGCACTCGCATGGAACAACCCGAGACAAGCGGTCGCCGTCAGCACGGCCAGCCTCAACACCGAAGGCGCCGATGGTATGTCCGCGTGCGTCGCGGCTTCTCCGTGCGCTGCGCATTCCGGCGCGCGCGTCGACGACGCAACACGCTTGCCGCGTGCGCGGTCAAGCTCCGAAGCCGCAACCCAGGCCCCCAGTGCTTCGTTCCAGATCGACTTGAACGACTTGTTCATCTTGTGTTCCCTCGGTTCTCAAGTGCTGGATGACGCAACAGCGAACGCGGCGTCAGGCGAAGCGCGGACCCGCTCCGTTTTCGCCTGCCTCGCGCCGCCCGTCTCTCACTTCGCATTACTAATAAACACTACGAACAGCGTTGCCCGGCATGCTCGACCCACATCGCGAGTGCACGACCGACCGCCGCGCATGCCCGTTCGGCACGATGCGCGACGGCGAAAAAGCCGGCTATCGATTCACGGAAGTCGACATCGCCGGCCCGGCGGCGGCATGGCGCACGACGCGTCGCCATGCCGCACGCGCGCACGCCATCATTCCCGCCGAAGGACGACGTCGAATCTCATCGGAAAAGCGTCGCTCGGACGCTGGACGAACGGATGCCGGCCCGCATCGCGGGCGGCCCGTCATGTTTCATTCAGGCGGCGAAAGGCGCCATGTGGTCCCCGGATCTGAAGCATGCGCCGCCGGATCGCTGACGCTGACAGCCGGCGCCGGATCGATCGACCCGACGCCCTGACCTGCCACGCTTGTCGTATTCATATTTTTCGTATCCGCCTGATTCGATAGAGCACCGCGCGCGGCGCCCGGATCGATCAAACCACCCCGGCAGCCCACGCAAAGTCGCTCACCCCTTTCCGTTCGGCGCGCGACCGGTTTTTTCCGGAAATCCGGAAAAAACCGGCCTCTCGCCGCACGGCCCCGGCATCGAATTAATCGATCGAATTGACTTGACGATTTCTTCTCGCTCGATGCCCTGCCCTCAGCCCCATCCCGTCATTTCGCGATTCATCTTGTATATCGAACCTCGCCGCGAATCATGACGATTGCATTACCCTCGTGCCCGTTATCCTTTTGTTACTTCCATCCCATGATCCGGGAATTACATCGCTCAATGTGACATTGAATATCGACTGCCATGAAAGCGACGGCAACAGCAATTTTGGCGGCAACCGGAGCCGGCAAAAGAACCGATTCCAGCCGTGCCGGGGCTAGTTTGCAGGTATTCTCCCAAGCAAACCTTTTCCGCAGCGGAAAAACCCTTTTCCGGAGCGGACGACAGTTACATTCATACACATTTGCAGGAATCCGGATTTTATAGAAATGGAAATAGCCAAGCGGCATCGATGAAAGACTTAATCTTCATGACAATGAATTAGCAGATTCCATTTACGCCGCACCATCTAACGCTCGACACCTCGCGCATGAATTCATCATCCGGGCCATTCAAATTTCAAAAACCCCTCAACCGGAAATAAAGACCGGAATTTTATTAATCGATTCGGCACAATTTTCCGAAGCATCGACACTCCCGCCGCGCATCCGCCATGCCCCTGCGACAAGCCCACACGCGCCGCACGGAATCCTCACAATCGACGCTGTTGTCGACATATAATTTTTCGCAACAATCGTCCAGATTGCGATGCCGCCGACCTGACAGGCCCACTCCCTTCCAACGCGTTCGCAACCATGTCATCCCGCTTGCCCAGTTCGGCGTCGCCACGCACCACGCCGGATCTCGCTGGCGCCCATATCCTGATCGTCGACGACCGCCCGAACGACCTGCGGCTCCTGACCGAAATCCTGCGCACCGCGCGGTGCCGGATCAGCGTCGCGTTCGACGGGCTGCAGGCCTATCACCGCGCGCAGGCCATCGCGCCCGACCTGATCCTGATGGACGTCCGCATGCCGCGCATGGACGGTTTCGCCGCGAGCCGGCTGCTGGCGTCCACACCGTCGACGCAATCCATTCCGGTGATCATCCTGACGGCCGCCGGCGATCTCGAGGATCGCATCGCGGGGCTCGAAACGGGTGCGATCGACTACATCGTCAAGCCGTTCGAACCGGCGGAAGTCATCGCGCGAATCCGCAATCACCTGAAGCGCACGCGGCGCAGCCAGCCGTTCGCACACCTGCCCGATTTGCCCGACAATCCCGACGCCGCCCTCGTGCGCGCGGCGAGCGAGGTACTGCTGCGCGACCTGCGCCATCCGCCGGCGCTCGAGGATCTCGCGAAGCAGGTCGGCACGCACGAAAAGCGGCTGTCGCGCGTGTTCCGCGATCATCTCGGCCAGACCGTATTCGAATACCTGCGCGATACGCGGCTGCGCGCCGCGATGCACTTCCTGTCGGAAACGTCGATGGGCATCGGCGACATCGCCGAGGAAATCGGCTTTTCCACGCCCGGCAATTTCGCGACGGCATTCCGCGAACGCTTCGGCATCACGCCGTCCAACTGGCGGCGCCAGCGCCACGCGGTCGACGCGCCGGCCGCGCCGGGGGGGCACCACGGCGATGCGTAGGCACGACGCGGCATGGACGGCGGGATGTCGCGTGTTGCTCCTGCTGCTGGCGGCGCTGGCGGTCACGTGCGCGGCGGCCCGTGCCGCAACGGCGCCGAATCCCGCGCAACTCGAAGCGGTATCGGTTTTGGAGGACGCCGGCACGACGCTATCGGCCGACGAGGTCGCCGCGCGGTTCGCCGATCCGTCGCGTCACGCAGCCATCCCGGCCCGCACCGCGTTCAACGTGACGTTCTCGCGCTCGGCGTGGTGGGTCCGCGCGACGCTGATCAACCGCGACAGCGAGACGCGCCCGCTGGTGCTCGCGATTCGCGATGCGCGCGTCGACCAGGCCGATTTCTATGTCGGCCGGAACGGCCAGTGGATGCTCGATCGCAGCTTCCCGACCGATCGCGGCGACGCGCTCGATGCGCCGTCGCGCTACCCGACCCTCGACGTCTCGCTGCGCGCGGGCGAACAGCTGCCCGTGCTGATCCGCATCACGTCGCGCAAGGAAATGCGGCTCGCGCCGGTCGCGTTCACCCGCGACGGGTGGATCGCGCAGGAATTGCACGCGTCGATGTGGAACTTCGGGTTCTTCGGCGGGCTGCTCGCCCTCGTCTGGTGCGCGCTGCTGATCGGCTTTTTCTCGCGCAGCGGCGTATTCCACGTGCTGGCCGCGCTGACCCTGAACACCGCGCTGTTCGAAGCCGCGTATCGCGGCTATCTCGCGATGGCCCTGTCGCCCGCCGCGCGCGAGTGGTCGACGCGCGGCGAAACGATCTTCGCGTACCTGTCGGTCGCGTGCTTCATCGTCTTCATCCTGATGGTCGCGCACCGCGAGAAGGCCAGGATGCCGATGCGCGCGGTGTACGTGGTGTTTCTCGTGCTCGAATGCGTGGGGATCGCCGGCGCGGCGTTCGGCGATCTGGCGACCTTCGCGTGGTTCTGCCTGTGGCTGAACACCGTGCTCGCGATCGTCAACATCAGCCTCGCGCTGATGCTCGTGATCCGGCGCACGCCGACGGGCCGCGTGATGCTGATCGCGGTCGCGTTCGCGACGTTCAACATGCTGATCCGCATGCTCGACGGCCGCGATGCGCTGCCGCCCTTGCTGTCATGGATCCGGTCCGACGTCTTTCCGAACCCGGTCATCGCGATCATCGGGCTCGCGACGCACCTGCTGGTGCTGGCCGCGTGGATTCACCACGTGGGCCGGCAGCGCACCGAGGCACGCAAGCGGCTCGAACACTGGCAGCTCACCGAACAGGACCGGCTGCGCGACGAGGTCGCGCGGCGCACGGTGGCGCTCAACGACGCGTTGCAGCAGTCGAAGACGCACATGCAGCAGAAGATCGAGACGCTCGGCTATGTCAGCCACGACCTGCGCGCGCCGCTGTCGACGATCAACGGCTATGCGAAGCTGCTGCTGGAAGGCGCGACGCGCGGCCAAGCGCGGCTGATCCGGTCGATCGACCGCAGCATCCGCTACCAGCTCGCGCTGATCGACGAATTGCTCGCGTTCACGAAGGCCGAACTCCAGCCGCTCGGCGTCGCGCCCGACCGCACCGACCTGCCCGGGCTGCTGGACGACATCGGCCACTACGCGGTCGCGCTGTGCGCGCAGCAGGACAACCGGTTCGTCTACCGGCCGGTCACGGCGCTGCCGCGCACGGTGCTGATCGACGGCATCCGGCTGCAACAGGTATTGCTGAACCTGCTGTCCAACGCATCGAAATTCACGCGCAACGGTACGGTCACACTGTCGATCCACGCGTCGCGCGAAGGCGATGCATGGCGCCTGCTGTTCGAGGTCGCCGATACGGGCATCGGCATCGACATCACCACGACCACCGATATCTTCCGCGCGTACCAGCAGGTGCAGGCTGTGAACGGCGGCACCGGGCTCGGCCTGTTCATCGCGCAGCGCATCGTCACCGCGATGGGCGGCGAGCTGGCCGTCGCGAGCCAGCCGGGCGTCGGCACGACGTTCTCGTTCGCGGTCGTCGCGCCGGCCCTCGGCCATGCGCTCGCACCGGCGTCGGGGCTCGTCCGGCAGTTTCATCCCGCCGACGAAGCGGAGCCGGCACACGCGGCGCCGGCGATGCGCAGCCCGCCCGCCGACGCGCTCGCCGAGCTGATCGCGCTCGCCGGCGAAGGCCGGCTGACCGATATCGAGGAATGGCTCGGCCAGTACGTGGACAAGCCGGGCCATGCGCCGTTCGTGCAGGAAATGCGCGAGCACCTCGATGCGCTGGACCTGCACGCGATCGAAAAACTGGCCGGCTCGCTGAAACGCACGCGGGTCGCGGATACGCCCTTCGACACCGAGGCGGACGCGACCGGGCCGGCCTGACGGCGCGGCCCCACGCGCGGCCGGCAGGCGGCCGCCCGCATCATTCCATCGCGGTTCGCTCGCGCTGCCGATCAGCCAGCTCGACCACGCGGGCCAACCGAATGATGTCGGTCAAGCCGAATTCGCCGGCATCCGGGCGCGGGCGGCCGTGCTCGTCAGCCACGCGCATCGCGAACGCCAGCGCTTCCGAGCGCTCGCGCAGCAGCACCCGCAGCGCATCGGCCACGATCCGGCAGTCGCGCGCGTCGCCGAGATCGAGCAGCGGCCGACGGCCATGCTCGACGGCCAGCGCATCGGCCGCGCCCGCTGTCATGTCATCGCGCTTCATCTCGTTCTCCTCGCGCCAGGGTAGTCGGTCGCACTACGATCGCCG
>NZ_BCPP01000309.1:0-6975 GCF_016586125.1 Burkholderia sp. E168m23 | reverse complement strand
TCGCCATCGGAATCCCGTACGTGACGGGCGGCACCATCAGCGGCAGCAGGAACACCAGCAGCGCGAAGCGCTTGCCGCGGAACTGCACGCGCGCGAGCGCATACGCGGCCGGCACGCCGAGCGCGATCGACAGCAGCACGACCGCGCCGACCACTTCGACGGTCACCCACAGCACGCTCGCGAGCTGGAAGTCGTCCCACGCCTTCGCATACCAGTGCAGCGTGAAGCCCTGCGGCAGCGGCGTGCCGAACCAGCGCGTCGCGACCGAGTTCACCGCGACGGTCGCGATCAGCAGCATCACGTTCAGCAGGAAGAACGCCATCAGCCCCCAGACGAGCGCCTTCCATGCGCGGCCAGCGAGATTGCTTTTCATCCGGTGCGGTTTCCTTGCATCGACGGGCCGCGCATCGGGTGCGTCGTGCTTCGGCGGCCACGTGCGGGCGGCATGATCGTCGGTCGCCATCAGCCCTTGCCTCCCGTCACCGCGCCGGTATAGAAGAAGCGGCGCGCGCCGAGCATCGACGCGACCACCAGCAACTGCACGAAGCCCATCACGATCGCGATCGCCGACGCGAGCGAATAGTCGTAGCTTTCGAACGCGGCTTCGGCCGCCGCGATCGAGATCACGCGGGTCGGGCCGGCCGGCGCGCCGAGCAGCACGGCCGACGGAAACACCGAGAACGCCTGCACGAACGACAGGCATGCGGCCATCGTGAGCCCCGGCACGAGCAGCGGCAGGTAGATCTGGCGAAACTGCTGCCACGGGTTCGCGCCGAGGGTGGCTGCCGCGCGCGCGAGGGTCGGGTCGATGCCGCTGATGTACGACAGCATCAACAGGAACGCGAACGGAAAACCCGACACGATCAGCGACAGCAGTACGCCCCAGTAGTTGTGCGTGAGGCGCACTTCGTCGGTGTACAGATGCAGCCCCTGCAGCGCCTGCGGAAACCAGCCGTTCGGCCCGAAATACGTGAGCATCCCGTCGGCGACGAGCACCGTGCCGAGCGTGACCGGAATCACGAGCAGCGTCGTGACGAACTTCTGGTACGGCGAATTGCGGCGCAGCGCGAACGCGACGGGCACCGCGATGCCGACGTTGAGCAGCGTCGCCGGCACCGCGAGCTTCAGCGTGACGAGCACGGTCGGCCACATCGCGGTGTCGGTGAAGAACTGCACGTAGTTCGCGAGCGCGCCGCCGCCGTTCGTCGCGTTCGTCGGCTGGAACGACAGCACGAGGCCGTACGCGAACGGATAGATGAACAGCGCGGCGATGAACGCGAGTGCCGGCGTGACGAGCCAGGCTTTCGCGTCGCGCGGCGCGCCGCCGGTCGCGAGCGTGCTCATGCGGCCTCCGGGCGGGATGCCGCCGCGCGTGGCGGGTTGCGCGGGCGGTTCATTGCGCGTCTCCCGCATAGACGAGCGTGCGCGTGGGCGCCACGCGCAGCCGCAAGCGCTCGCCTTGCGTGAACTCGCCGGCCACGCGGGCCCAGATCGAACCGAACGGCGTGATCGCGCGAATCAGCGAGTCGCGGCCGCCGTACTCGACCGTCTCGACGGTCGCGTCGAACGCATTGTCGGCGCCTTCTTCCGCGCGCTCGATGTCGTCCGGACGCAGCGCGACCACGACGTCCTTCGCGTCGAAGCCGGCCATCGGTACGCCGGTGAGGCGCACGCCGCCCGATGTGACGTTCACGTAATCGCCGGCCATCCCTTCGAGCGTAAACGGCAGCACGTTGCGATAGCCCATGAAGCGCGCGACATGCAGGTTGTGCGGGCGCGTATAGACGTCCTTCGGCGACGCGACCTGCTGCACGACGCCCTCCTTCATCACGACGATGCGGTCGGCCATCGACAGCGCCTCGTCCTGGTCGTGCGTCACGTAGATCGTCGCGCGTTCGAGCTGCGTGTGGATGCGGCGGATTTCCGCGCGCATCTCGATGCGCAGTTTGGTGTCGAGGTTCGACAGCGGTTCGTCCATCAGCACGAGCGGCGGCTCGATCACGATCGCGCGCGCGATCGCGACGCGCTGCTGCTGTCCGCCCGACAGTTGCCCGGGCAGCTTGCCTTCATGACCGACGAGCTGCACGAGTTCGAGCGCCTGCTGCGCGCGCCGCCGCGTTTCCTGCTTCGCCACGCCGCGCATCTTGAGGCCGAAGCCGACGTTGTCGAGCACCGACATGTGCGGAAACAGCGCGTAGTTCTGGAACACCATCCCGAAGCCACGACGCTCGGGCGGCAGCACGTCGATGCGCGTGTCGTCGAGCCAGATGCCGCCGCGCGTGAGCGGCTGCAACCCCGCGATGCAATTCAGTGCCGTCGATTTGCCGCAGCCCGACGGGCCGAGCAGCGCGATGAATTCGCCGCGCCGGATCTCGAGGTCGAGCCCGTTCAGCGCGGCGACCTGCGCGCCTTGCGCATTGGTGAAACTGCGGCACACGCCGTCGAGCCGCAACCGTTCGAAACTGTGCTTCATTCCACGAACTCCGTCGACGCGGGCGCCGCGACGCCCGCCGGTTCAGGCGTCACTTCGATTTCTGCGAACCAATCTCGCGATCCCATTTCTGGAATGCGGCGACCATCGCCTGCGCGTTGAGCGGCTGCACGTGTGGGCGATCGGCGAGCAGCTTTGCGTATTCGGGCCGGCCGAATTTCCTGATCACTTCCTGGCTGTGCGCGGGCGCCATCTCGAGCGTCACGCCCTTCACCGCCGGGCCCGGGTAGAAGTAGCCGTCGTCGTAGGTCATCGCCTGCTGCGCCGGTTCGAGCAGGAAGTTCATCAGCTTGAACAGCACGTCGAGCTTTTCCTTCGGCACGCCCTTCGGGATCACCATGTAGTGCGCGTCGTTGACCCACGTCATGTTGTCGAACGCCTGGATCTTGAACTCGGCCGGCACGATGCCGAGCGCGCGCGGGTTCAGGTCCCAGCCGGTGACGGTCACGGTCATGTCGCGCGTGCCTTCGCCGAGCTCCTTCATCACCGCCGACGTGCCGCCCGGGTAGTACGGCACGCATTCGTTCAACTGTTTCAGGAACGCCCAGGTCTTGTCCCAGCCGTTGATCGGGTCCTGCGGATTCTTGTCGCCGAGCACGTACGGCAGCCCCATCAGGAACGTGCGGCCGGGGCCCGAGTTCGCGGGGCGCGCATAGATCAGCTTGTTCGGGTGCGCCTTGCACCACGCGAGCAACTGGTCGGGCGTCTTCGGCGGGTCGCTGACCTTCGCCGGGTTGTATTCGAGCAGCGGGCCGGCCGGCATGTAGGTCACTTCGAGGCCGAAGCCCTGCGCGAGATCCTGCATCTTGCGCGGGCCCGGCGCGTACTTGTCGAGCACGCCGGGGAGCGCGGCCGCGTTGTCGGGTAGCAGCTTCTGCCACAGGTTCTGCTCGATGCCGGCGGCCAGCGCGTCGGTGCCGGTCAGCACGAGGTCGATGTCGGAGCGCCCCGCCGCCTGCATCGCCTTGATCTTGCCCGGCAACTGCGGCGCGGGTGCGTTCGTGAACGTGACGTTCGCGACGAGACCCGGGTTCTTCTCCTTGAACGCCTCGATGGCCTTCTGCGTGAGCTGCAGGTTGCCGGCGACGTCGACGATGTTCAGCGATACGGGGGCTGCCACGGCCGCGGCGGCCGACAGCGTGAAGCCCAGTGCGAGTGCGATCCGGCGGACGCGGCGAGCGATCGGGGTGGTGTTCATGTCTCCTCACTTCGGTCGGTGGATGGGACCTTTCTTGTCAGGAAATCATGACGGCGTTATACGATGTCGGTCAACAAAAAACCACCAGATTCGGGGCGGGACTTTCCCTGACAAAAAGCTTCCGTTTGTCGAGGAAATGCGCGGTGGTCGAGGCTGGCGGTGGGAGTAGAGTCGATTGATGCAGGGTGTTAAGACGTCGTATCTCGTGCGAGACGAAACGCACCGGGCCGTTTGCGGTCCGTCGGCCGCCGGAAACACGTTGCCCGCCGTGTCTTGCGGCACCGTGAGCGGCGCCGAACACGGCGATCGTGCCGAATCGCCGCCGGCCGGCCGACCCCTGCATCGATTCCCCGGATCGGCTACAGTGGGCGCTTTCGGCGCGCTCCGCCCTGCCGCCGCGCCGCGAACCGTGCGCGAGCGCGGCGGCCCGGCGGAGCGCGGATCATTCACTTCGACGAGCGAACCTTCATGCCCGATCTGTCTGCCTTCCCGATCACGCAAAAATGGCCGGCCCAGCACCCCGACCGTCTCCAGCTCTACTCGCTGCCGACGCCGAACGGCGTCAAGGTGTCGATCATGCTCGAGGAAACCGGCCTGCCGTACGAGCCGCACCTCGTGCGCTTCGACACGAACGACCAGTTTTCGCCCGAATTCCTGTCGCTGAACCCGAACAACAAGATCCCCGCGATCATCGATCCGAATGGTCCCGACGGGCAGCCGCTGCCGCTGTTCGAATCGGGCGCGATCCTGATCTATCTCGCGGACAAGACGGGCCAGCTGATCCCGAAGGATCTCGCGGGCCGCTACGAGACGATCCAGTGGGTGATGTTCCAGATGGGCGGCATCGGGCCGATGTTCGGCCAGCTCGGCTTCTTCCACAAGTTCGCCGGCCGCGATTATGAGGACAAGCGTCCGCGCGACCGTTATGTCGACGAGTCGAAGCGCCTGCTCGGCGTGCTCGACGCGCATCTCGCGAATCGCCAGTGGGTGATGGGCGATACCTATACGATCGCCGATATTGCGATCTTCCCGTGGGTGCGTAACCTGGTTGGCTTCTATGAGGCGGGTGATCTGGTCGGGTTCAGCGAATTCCGGAACGTCAAGCGGGTGCTCGACGCGTTTGTTGCGCGGCCAGCTGTTGCGCGGGGGCTCAATATTCCGGCGCGGGGCTGAGTGACCGGGCGGCAGCGGGCATGCCGTCCGCGGCCCGCGCCACGCTCGAGTCAGGCCCACCGCAATGCGCGGTGGGCATTTTTTTTGCTCATCATGAATTTTCGGGGAACGCTGGGAACACTGTCGGTGTTTGGCCAAAAGCGGCCATCGAGTGGGTTAGACAGTTTCTAGAGATCGGAGCCTCATAGCGGTGCCGGGATGGTCTCTCGTACTCCAACTCCATCATGGCTCGGAAGAAACATTATTGATGCAGTGAATTGCCTGTTGAGGACATGTCAACTGGAAACCGTGACGTGTGCAAGTCGAGTATAATTCACCGAACCAATCTATCCGACGAGCGTCATTTTCGATTGGACGCCATTGAAAACAGGGCGATGAGCAGTCGACGGTGGCTTGAGGGCGATTTCGACAATAACGGGGATCGTGGATACTATGCTTTTAGCTTTTCGGGCCTCTTCGGCCTTTGCGTTCATCCTTGCCGTCATTTGGGTAATTTTCCGACCCGGCTTCGACTCGGCCGTCGCCGCTTTAGGTGCGCTCGCAGTCCTCATATCAGCATTTCTAGTCACAAAAATGCGTGCTGGCCGGCGCCCGCAATCGCAAGACGTTTCGGGCGGCTCGATAGGAATTCAAGCTGGCCGGGACGCGAACGTAAATAAAATCAATCGGTGAGAAACACGATGATCGGGGACAAACAAGACCAAACCGCCGCGACCGGGGCGGTCGCGATCCAAGCTGGCCGAGACGTTAACTACCACGGTCTTTCTGTCGCCGAAGTTCGCGAGTTGTGCGCACTGTTCTTGCGGAGCAACTTTCCCGAGCTTCGTGAGGAGGCTAAGCGGACAGCTGAACAACACGTTCGTGATTTTGCGTCCACGCTTGAGCAGAAACTCATTCACGAAGCTGCTTCTATCGTTCTCGACAAGTTTCGAGAGCCCGATGTACAGGCGGCAGTCAACGACGCAGTTCAAGCTAGCGCCCGTAAAGGGACCGCCGCGAACCCGCAAGTCTTGTCCTCGTTGATTGCTGAACGTGTTTCTACACAATCAACGGACTATAAAGACACGGTGCTGTCTGAGGCAGTGACTGTTGTCCCAAAGCTAACCGCTCCGCAAATTGCTCTAATTTCATTCTATCATTTCGTCACATCGGTGACTGTCAACGGCCTTCCATCGGCCGCCGGATTGGAGGCGTTTGCGCGCCCTATAGTCAATTCGACAAAGACAGGATTTGATCTCTCGATATCGCAGAAGCAACATATTCAATATGCTGGAGCCTGCTCAATAAACGCGGTGGTCAGTGGCGACATTTATGAGGCCGTGCGCGCCAACACTTACGCCTACTTTGGGTATGAAAACGTAGCTTCTTTCAAAGAGGGCTTGTCAAAACTGGCACCGTCGTATCTCTTGTTGTTGGATCAATTTACAAAAGAAAATCTGTTCACTATTAACCTCACCAGTGTCGGACAAGCTATCGCAATAGCAAACCTTTCCGCAATTCTTGGTAAGCTAGATTATTCGATTTGGCTGAAGTAACGCGGAGTATCCTCTGCAGCGCGACGCCGAACGAGTGACCGCTTTAGGTAACCTCGAAGGTCAGGTCTGGGTCGGCAAGCGACGTCCACGAAAAATTCACGAAGAACTTTTTTGCCTGCCGCGTACGTTTCCATCACGCATTCTTCAACGCGGCGTCCCTGCCTCCCCTTCTGGCGTCGCACGTTCCAGCCCCGCCAGCAACTTCCCCAGCAGTTCCGACAACTGCGCCTGTTCCGCATCCGACAACGCAGCCAGCACCGCACGCTGATTGTCGATATGCGCAACAACCGCCTCATCGATCAGCGCCCGCCCGGCGTCGGTCAGCGCCACGAGCGTGCCGCGCCCGTCCGCCGGATTCGGCCGACGCTCGACCCACCCCGCCTTCTGCAACCGGTCGATGCGTGCGGTCATCCCGCCCGACGACATCATCAGCGCGTCGTACAGCGCGGTCGGCGTCAGCGCGTATGGCGCACCGCTGCGCCGCAGCGTCGCGAGCACGTCGAATTCGCCCGGCTGCATGCCGTAGCGCGCGAACAGCGGATTGAGACGGTCGCGCGCGATCACGAGCGCGGCTTCCT
>NZ_BCPP01000308.1:0-6987 GCF_016586125.1 Burkholderia sp. E168m23 | reverse complement strand
CCGACCAGGCGTTTCCCGCGGAACGCATCAAGCAGCTCGTGCCCGCGCAGCGCGCGGGCCGGCCCGACGAAGTCGCGGCGATGGTCGCGTATCTGGTATCCGACGCCGCGGCCTATGTGACGGGGCAGGTGTTGTCCGTCAACGGCGGGCTCGCATGACGAAGCGCGCCGCATTCGCCTGACGTAACGCAACGCGGCGCAGGGCCGCGTGGTCGCGCGGCCTGCGCCGCATAGTGAGGAAATCGAAGTGTCCGTGCATCCAGTCGACGCCGAACGGCGCCCGTGTTCGATGTTGCCCGCCGCCGCGCCTGCGGCCGCGCCGTTCGCGCACGGCGGCGACCGCGCGTTGCGGCTCGTCCAGATGAGCGATGCGCGGCTCGTCGCGCTGCTGCACGATGCGCGCGGCCGAGGCGACGGACTCGATCGCGTGTTTCCCGGCGCGCTGGGTGCGGTGTGCATCGGCGCGGCGGGAACCCCGGACGCGTCGCGCGCGGCGGCCATGGCGCGGATGCTGACCGATGCCGCGCCCGGCCTGCCGGTCGCGCCGGTGCAGATGGCGCTGCTCGGCGCCGAAGTCGCACCGGGCGAGGCCGTCTGCGAACTGTGGCAGTGCGATGCGCACGACCTGCGCGGCGAACGGCGCGGTCCACTGCATTACCGCTACAGTGAAGCGGCGGGGCTCGTGTTCGGCAGCCTCGTCGTGCACGAGACGGACGCGGCTTACGACGCGTCGCGCGACGGCGGCACGCCGCTCGAACGCGCGACGTTCGATGCGTACCGCGCGCTGTTCGACCTGCTCGATACGCTCGGCATGCCGCATCCGCTGCGGATCTGGAACACCGTGCCGGCGATCAATGCGGTGCAGTTCGGCGTCGAGCGCTATCGTCAATTCAATATCGGCCGTCAGCGCGCATTCGACGCGTGCCGCCGCGCATTGACGGGCGGCGTGCCGGCCGCGTGCGCACTCGGCTCGGTCGAGGCGGTCGCGGGCGATGCGTCGCCGGCCGCGCCGCTCGCGATTCATTTCCTCGCGAGCCGCACGCCGGCCGACTCGATCGAGAATCCGCGCCAGGTCAGCGCGTATCACTATCCGGCGCAGTACGGCCCGCGTGCGCCGACGTTCGCGCGCGCCGCCGCGTGGGCCGACGGTGAAGCGAAGCCGGTGCTGTTCGTCTCGGGCACCGCGAGCATCGTCGGGCACCGCACCGTGCATCGCGGCGACGTCGTCGCGCAGACGCGCGAGACGGTCGCGAACCTCGCGGCCGTGCTCGAGCAGGCCGCGCGGCAGGGGCACGGGCCGTTCTCGCTCGCGGACCTCGGCTACCGCGTCTACGTGCGCGACGCAGGCGACACCGCGGCGCTGGCCGCGATCGGCCGCGTGCTGCGCGAGGCCGCCGGTCCTCACGTGCGGCCGCTGTTCGTTCATGCGGACGTGTGTCGCGACGACCTGCTGGTCGAGATCGAGGCCAGCGCCGGTCATGCGATGGAGTGGCTGTCATGAAGCGCGAGAGCCTCACGATCCGGCAACCGGTCCGGCCCGCGGCCGGTGTCGACGAAGCGTGCCGGCGTTCGTCGGCGAGTCATACACTTTTGTCAGGATCTCCGTCTTCGTCATCGGCTGTTCCCATGTCCAAGCTGCACGCGTCGTCCACCCATCTCGTCCTGATTCCGAGCTACAACCCGGGCGCCAAGGTCGACACGACCGTGCGCAATGCCCGTGCGCAGTGGAACCCGGTGTGGGTCGTCGTCGACGGCAGCACCGACGGCAGCGCCGAACGGCTGCAGGCGATGGCCGAGCGCGATCCCGGCCTGCGCGTGATCGTGCTGCCGGAGAATCGCGGCAAGGGCGCCGCGGTGCTCGCGGGGCTCGACGCGGCGGCCGCGAGCGGCTTCACGCACGTACTGACGATGGATTCCGACGGCCAGCATCCGGCCGACCTGATTCCCGCCTTCATGGCGGCATCGCAGGCCGCGCCCGACGCGATGGTGCTCGGCGTGCCGAAGTTCGACGCGAGCGCGCCGCAGTTGCGCGTGCAGGGGCGCCGGTTGTCGAACGCGTGGGCCGACCTCGAGACGCTGTGGGCCGGGATCGGCGATTCGCTGTACGGTTTTCGCGTCTATCCGGTCGCGCCGCTGACGGCGATCATGCGGCGCCAGCCGTGGATGCGCGGCTTCGACTTCGATCCCGAAGCGGCCGTGCGGCTGTGCTGGGCCGGTGTGCGCCCGATCCGCATCGACGCGCCGGTGCGCTATTTCGGCCGGCACGAAGGCGGTGTGTCGCACTTTCACTACGGCCGCGACAACGCACTGCTCGCGTGGATGCACCTGCGCCTGTTCACCGGCTTCGCGATGCGGCTGCCGATGCTGGTCGCACGCCGCCTGACGCGTCGCCGCGACCAGACGGCCTGAGCGACGGCCCGCCCGCTTTCCTTCCCGGCCGGCGCGCCGGCCGCGGCGATTGCCCCGCTTTTCGTCGCCAATCCGGGGCCGGATCGCCACGTCATGTCAATCCACTGAGTAATGAACGTGTCATCCGATGTAAACATCTGGTAATTTTCTGCCGGATTATGCAAAATCGCCGCTCCCAAATACAACTATCGAGGGATTCCGGGATGCAACTCAAGAAAGCGGTGGCGGCGTGTGGCGTGGCGTTTCTGTTGAGCGCGTGCGGCGGGGTGCAGAGCCTTGACGCGAACAGCCTGACGTCGGCGGGGACCAACCTGTACAAGGCAGCGACGCTGTCGGACAGCGACATCGCCGCGCTGTCGAACGAATCGTGCAAGTCGAGCGACGCCGAATCGAAGATCGCGCCGGCCAACAGCGCCTACGCGAAGCGCCTGACGAAGGTGATGAAGGGCTTCGGCGACATGACGCTGAACGGCCAGAAGATCAACTACAAGGTCTACGTGACCAAGGACGTCAACGCGTGGGCGATGGGCAACGGCTGCGTGCGCGTGTACAGCGGCCTGATGGACATGATGAACGACGACGAGCTGCGCGGCGTGATCGGCCATGAAATGGGCCACGTCGCACTCGGCCACTCGAAGAAGGCAATGCAGACGGCATACGCGGTGAGCGCGGCGCGCAGCGCGGCCGGCGCGGCATCGCCGGGCGTGGCGGCGCTGTCGAGCTCGCAGCTCGGCGACATCACCGAGAAGTTCATCAACGCGCAGTTCTCGCAGTCGCAGGAAAGCGCGGCCGACGACTACTCGTTCGACCTGATGAAGCAGAAGGGCATGAGCCAGAAGGGCCTCGTCACCGGCTTCCAGAAGCTCGCGCAGATGGACGGCGGCCAGAGCTCGATGATGAGCTCGCACCCGTCGTCGGCGAGCCGCGCGCAGCACATCCAGGATCGCATCGCGAAGGGCAGCTGATCCCGCGGCCGATCGCCGGCCGTCAGCGCCGGCGATCGGCAAGCGACATGAAGCAACCCACGCTCGCTCGGGCGTGGGTTTTTTGTTTTTTCGGCATGCACGTCGCCCCTTACCAGCTCGAAACCGCGCACGCGAAGGACGACGCGGCCGTCGAAGCCGCGACCCACGCGAAGCTGCACGAGGCGATCGCGTTGGCGTCGGACAACACGATGTTCCTGCATCTACATACGAGCGTGATCGGCATGCTGCGCGAGCACATCTCCATCGACGTGACCGGATGACGATGGAGGACGAGCAGGCATCCGAGTTGCTGTCATTGCAGCACACGGGGCGTGTACGAGGCGATTTGCGCGCACCGGCCCGAAGAGGCGCGCACCGCGATGCAGACGCATATCGGCTGCGTGCGCAGCCATTTCGAACGGGAGCGGCGCACCGTGAGATTGGTTGGATCTGCGCTGGTGCCCGCAGGAGCGGCGACCGGTCGCGCATCACGCATCACGCATCACGAACCGCCGTGCATGACGCACGTGGCGGCGGTGCGGCGCGGCATGCGGGGGCCGCTCGATTGACCCGCTCGTCGGGCGCCCACTAGAATCGTCCGGAACCGCCTGTCAGCCGCGCGCCGCGGCCATGATGTGCCCATTGATCCGACTGTCGAGGAAGCTTCCGTGCTCACATCCTTGATCCGGCGCGCGCCGGCCGCGCTGTCGTGGCGCGCCGCATGCCGCCAGGCCCGCGCGCTGGTCGTCTGCGCGCTGCTGCCGCTCGCCGCATGCGCGACGCATCCGCCCGCCACCTCGCTCGATCGCCCCGTCTCCCATGCGTTGTCGGCGGAAACCGCCACGCCGCTGCGCGATGCGCTGGCCGCGCCGGAAGCCGCGCATCCCGGGCAGTCGGGCTTCCGGCTGCTGGCCGACGGCGCCACCGCATTGCAGATGCGCATCGCGCTTGCGCGTGCGGCGACGAAGACGCTCGACATGCAGTACTACATCGCGACCGAGGACACGACCGGCAAGCTGCTGCTGGGCGCGGCGCTGTACGCGGCCGATCGCGGCGTGCGCGTGCGGATGCTGGTCGACGACCTGAACTTCCACGATATCGACCGCGTGATGGCCGCGCTGAATACGCACCAGAACATCGAGATCCGCGTGTTCAACCCGTTCGGCGCGTCGCAGCGCGGCATGATGGAGCGCACGGCCAACTTCTTCACGCGGATCGACAGCTTCACGCGCCGGATGCACAACAAGGCGATGATCGCGGATAACCAGCTCGCGATCGTCGGCGGCCGCAATCTCGGCGACGAATACTTCAGTGCGAGCCCGACGCTGCAGTTCCGCGATCTCGACGTGCTGGCGGCCGGCCCCGTGACGAGCGACATCTCGAAGAGCTTCGACGACTACTGGGCGAGCGCGAGCAGCTACCCGTTGCGCGTGCTGAATCATCAGACGTTCGATCCGAAGGATCTCGACGCGATGCGCGACGAGCTGCGCGATCACTGGCGCAAGAACGCCGATCCGTACAACGCGAAACCGCTGAACGCGACGCCGCTCGCCCGGCAGATCGCGCGCGACGAACTCGAACTCGTGTGGGCACCGGCCGAATTCAAGGTCGATGCGCCGGACAAGGTCGCGCGGCCGACCGGCACGTACGTGAGCCCGCCGATGCAGCGCCTGGCCGAGCTGACGCGCGGCGCGCAGAAGGAATTCCTGGCGTTTTCGCCGTACTTCGTGCCGCACGACGCCGGCGTGAAGATCCTCGGCGACACGGTCGCGCGCGGCGTGCGCGTCGCGATCGTGACGAACTCGCTCGCGGCGACCGACGCGGTCGCGGTGCAGTCGGGCTATGCGCCGTATCGCGTGCCGCTGCTGCAGCGCGGCGTCGAGCTGTACGAATTCAAGTCGCAGCCGGACCAGCAGCCCGCGCGGCTGTTCGGTTCGCGCTCGCGTGCGAGCCTGCATGCGAAGGCGTACGTGATCGACCGGCAAATCCTCGTGATCGGCTCGCTGAACCTCGACCCGCGCTCCGCGCACCTGAACACCGAGCTCGCGCTCGTGATCCACAGCCCGGTGCTCGCGCAGCAGGCCGCGGCGATCTTCGCGCGCGTGACGCAGCCGGACGAAAGCTACCGCGTCACGCTCGCGAAGCGGACCGACGGCGGTCCGCCCGCGCTCGAATGGACGGGCACCGAAGGCGGTCAGACCGCCACCTATCACGTCGACCCGCATGCGGGGCTGCTGCGCAACGTGATGACGGGCATCTTCACGCTGCTGCCGGTCGACGACCAGCTGTAAGGGCACGAACGGCTCCGGCAAAACCCGCGATACCGGTGCGCGGGGAAAGGTGATATGGTTGTGCGCGCAACTATAAGCGAATCGAGAAGAGGCGCTGCCGAGCTGCTCGCACAATGCGGGCCGGAACGGCGCCGACCGACGCGCCGCCACACGTGCGTGATACGCACCTCGCACCGCGCCCGGCGCCTGCACACGATGGACGATGCGCACCGCCATTCGCCCGGGGCCGCGCGCCCCGCAACCGGGGTTCCCCATGCAACGTGTACCGAACCAGCCGTTCACGCGTCCCGCGCGCTTCTCCGAAGCCGAATGGCAGGCGCGGGTGCAGCTCGCGGCCGCCTACCGCATCTTCGATCATCTCGGCTGGACCGAGCTGATCTACAACCATATTTCGCTGCGCGTGCCGGGCGAGGACGGACATTTCCTGATCAACCCGTTCGGGCTCCATTACCGCGAGGTGTGCGCGTCGAATCTCGTGAAGATCGACATCGACGGCAACGTGATCGGCCACTCCGACTGGCCGATCAATCCGGCCGGTTTCACGTTCCACGGCGCGATCCATGCGGCGCTGCCCGATGCGCACTGCGTGATGCACGTGCACACGACGCCGACGATGGCCGTGTGCTGTTCGCGCGACGGGCTGTCGTTCTCGAATTTCTATTCGGCGCAGCTGTACGGGAAGATCGCGTATCACGACTTCGAAGGCATCACCGTGCATCTCGAGGAAGGTCGGCGCATCGTCGAGAGCGCGGGCGGGCGGCCCGTGCTGCTGCTGCGCAACCACGGCCCCGTGACGATCGGCGCGACGCTCGCGCAGACGTTTTCGCTGATGTGGCTGCTCAACCGCGCGTGCGAGGTGCAGATCGCGACGCATGCGATCGGCGCGGCGCTGCCGATTGCGCCGCCCGTGCTCGAAGCGTGCGTGCGCGATTCGCTGAATTTCGATCCGAAGCATGGCGCGGGACAGGACGCGTTCGACGCGCTGCAGCGTATCGTCGACCGGATCGATCCGGGCTACCGCGCGTGACGCGGGCGGCGCGCCCGATGAGTGCGCCCGACTAGAACCGGTAGCCGACACCGGCCTGGATCACATCGGTATCGCGGTCGTAGCGCGTGACCACGCGGTTCCACGTGATACGTGTGAGCCAGCGGTCGGAAATCCGGTAACTGGCCGAGATCGACACGATGCCGGAGAGGCGGCCGTCACCCGGCCCCGGCTGGCCGTCGCGGTTGCGCTGGTTGACGGTGAAGTACGCGCCGGCGCCGGCCGACAGCGTGACCTTGTCGTTCAGGAACGCGCGCGTGAGCCACAGCTGGGACGCG
>NZ_BCPP01000307.1:0-6986 GCF_016586125.1 Burkholderia sp. E168m23 | reverse complement strand
CGGGCCGAGCGCCGAGCCGATGGACGTCGGCGATCGCACGGTCTACGTGGTGCGCAGCGGCGCGACACCCGACGCGCCGGGTGCGCGGCCGCCGTCGCCGCGCCCGCAGGATTTCGAGGAACCGGTGATCGTCGTCGCCGGCGAACACGACGCCGCGCTCGCACCCGAGCTCGCGAACCGCTGGCAGAAGCCCGTCTACGCGGCCGCGCCCGACGCATTCGGTGCGGACGGCCAGCTGCGCGCGGGCGCGCGCGTGCTGCGCTTCGATCCCGCGCCGGAGACGGTCGCGGCGGCCCATGAAACCGGCCTGCCGGACGGCATCGCGCCCGACGAAGCGCCGCAGGCCGCGCCACGCGCGGCCGCCGACGACACGGTGATCGTGCTGGCCGGCAAGCGCGGCCCGAACGACCCGGCGATGCCGCGGCCGGCCGCGCCGCCCGAGCCGGTCAATGCGCTCGATGGCGTGTTCAGCGCGCCGAACCGCGTGCTCGTGCTCGTCAAGCCGGAACGCGCCGGCGCGCCCGAGCGGATGGCGGAACGCGACACGGCCGCGGCCGACCGCGGCACGCGCGCGACCGACGACGCGCACGGCCGGGCCGCCCGCGCGCCGGCGGGCGGCGAGCGCCGCACCGCGGCGAACGACGACATCGGCCTCGCCGCCGCGCACCCGGAAACGACCGAGACCGCCCCGCCCGACCCCGGCGCGTCGAAACCGGGCTGGGTCACGCGGATGCAGATGCGCTTCGGCGGCGCGGCGCTGCCCGAAGCCGCGCAGGCACTCGCGATGCAGTCGGGCACGCTCGCCACGCAACTGCGCATGCTGCAGGACGCCGGCTGGCGCGTGACGCTCGGCAAGCGCGGCGGCGGCAGCCGCATCGATCCGCGCAAGCGCCGCGTGACGATCGACGGCGCGCTCCAGCATCCGGGCAGCATCACGTATACGCTCGCGCACGAAGCGCGTCACGCGGTCGAGGCGATGGCCGGCGTGCTGAACCTCGACTACGGCAACCGCAGCCGCTTCACGCGCAAGGCGCTCGAAGCCGAGGCGCGCGCGCAGATCAACGCGTTCGAGGCACGCTACGAAATCGAGCTCGCGGGCGGCGGCGACATTGCCGCGCACGTGCGCCTGCCGGATGCGATCGAGCGCGAAGGCGACGCATGGCGCGCGCCGTCGCACGACTATGCGGGCACGGTCGGACGCCTCGTCGACGCATTCGCGGATGCGCCCGTGTCGGGCCGCGACGGCGAAACCTACCGCGATTTCTACGACGACGTGTGGTCGCGCCAGAAGCGCCGCGGCGGCATCCCGCGCCGGATGCCCGCGCCGCAGACGCACGAGACCGGCGGCACACCGCACGGCGTGCGCAGCTTCGACGAACGCGTGGCATGGAGCCGCGCGCATGCCGAATATGCGTCGCCGTTCGGCGATGGGCCCGTGCCCGCGGCGGCCGACCTGCAGGCGGCACGCAGCCGCCACTTCACGATGCTGGAGGACGAAGGCGTGCTGATGCTGCACGCCGACACGTTGCCGGACGGCACGCTGCTCGCGGGCGGGCAGCCGGCCGGCGTGCATGAATACGCGCTCGACCAGGCGCCGTCGTTCCTGGTCAAGGAGGGCTATTCGATCGTGCTGTCCGCGAAGCACGGCGGCGAGGCGGCCGCCGCCGGGCTCGCGAATCTGTGGCAGCGGCCGGTGTACGCGCCGCCCCCGCACGCGGTCGGCGAACGCGCGGCGCTGCTCGACACCGGCGTGTTCCGTCGCTACGACCCGGCGCCCGCGGCACCGCACGATCTCGGGCAACTGACGGCCGACGCCGAAGGCGTGCACCTCGAAGGCAATCCGGCCGCGCGGATCGACGTCGAGCGTCACGTCGGCGAGCTGCTCGGCGCCGGCGCCGAAAAAACCGTGTTCGCGCTCGGCCACGATGCCGCGCTCGCGGTTTACGACAACGGTCCGCATACGTCGGAAGCCCGCCAGATCGAGGCGGCGATCGACGAGAGCATCGCACTCGACGATCTCGCGTCGTACGGGCTGAAGACCGTGACGATGGACGGCCCGTTCTCCGCGCTGAACCGCGTCGCCGTGCTGTACCGGCCGCTCGGCGTGTTCCACAGCTTCGGCTTCGAGACGGGCGCGCTGCCGCACGTGGTGTCGCGCGCGGCGCTCGAGCACCTCCGGCAGATTCGCGAAGTCGTCGAACGCACGGGCATCGGCTTCGACCTGCAAGGCCTCTTCACGCGCGGCGGCGACTTCCTGCTGAGCGACCCCGGTGCGATCGGCATGGGCGCGGGCGAGCATTTCACCACGCTGCAGCGGCTCGCGGTGATCGAGCGCGCGCTGACGCAAGGCCTCGAGCGCGGCCACGTCGAACTCGCGCATCCGCGACTCGCCGAAACGCCGCCGCCCGATGCGTTCGTGCAAAAGCCGTCGGTCATCACGCGCGTGCGGATGCGCTTTGGCGGCGCGCCGCTGCCGAAGGAAGCGTACCGGCTGATCGACGCATCGAGCCTGCTGTCGCAGCAGCTTCGGCTCGGCGCCGACGCAGGCTGGAAAGTCGTGCGCGGCAAGCCCGGCGCCGGCAGCAAGATCGACACGCGACGGCGGCGCGTCACGATCGACGGCGGACTGCAGTCGACCGGATCGATGGTCTACGTGCTCGCGCACGAAGCCCGCCATGCGCTCGAGGCCGCGACCGGCACGCTCGGGCTCGACTACGGCTCGACGCAGCGCTACGTGCGCAGCGCGCTGCTCGCCGAGGCGCGCGCGCAGGTCAACGCATTCGCGGTGCGCGACGAGATCCGCGCGAACCTCGGCATCGACATCGGCCGCCACGTCGCGCTGCCCGACGCGATCGCCAACGAATACGGTCGCGCGCGGGCCGGCGACGCCGCCTCGCTCGCGCGTCTCGCCGACGCGTTCGAGCACAGCCCGACGTCGCTCGACGGCGGCGTGACCTACGGCGAGCTGTATCGGCGTCACGCGCAGGCCGCGCGGCACACCGGCGTCACGATGCCGGCGCCGCGCGAGACGGCCGCGACGCTCGCCGAAGAAACCGCATGGTCGCGCGCGCGTCCGGTGAAGGCATCGCCGTTCGACGGCAAGCCGGTGGCCGGCGTCGACGCGCTGACGCTGGACCGCTCGGGCCCGCTGTCCTACGACCGCGACGGCCGCATCGTGATCGTGCATGGCGTCACCGACGCGCAAGGCCGCCTCGTCGATCCGGACGGCCGGCCGTACACGCCGGTCGAGGTCACGCTCGCGCACCGTTCGGTGCTCGGCCTGCCCGGCTCGTCGGTGATTCTGTCGGCACGCAACGGCCGCGATGCCGCCGCCTGGCTCGCGAACGTGTGGCAGCGCCCCGTCTACGCGCCGCCGACGATCGCGGTCGGGCTCGGCGCCGAGGCGCGACTCGGCCATACCAACGCGTGGCTGCGCTACGATCCGGCGCCGCACCAGCGCCCGGACCTGGGCGCGCTCGACGTCGACGGCAACGGCGTCCACGCGAGCGGCGATCCGGCCGCGCGCGTGCCGGTCGAGCGCTTCACCGGCGCCGCGACCGGCGCCGGCATCGAGAAGACCGTGTTCGAACTGGGCCGCCGCAATGCGATCGGCCTCTACGAGGGCACGGACAATCGCGCGATTCTCGGTCACATCGAATCGATCCGCCTCGAACAGGAAGGCCTCGCGGCGCTGCGCGCGCACGGGCTGCGCACGCTCACGGTCGGCGGCCCGTTCGCGGCATTCGATCGCGTGGCCGTGATGTACGCGCCGTTCGCGTCGCTGAGCAGCCACGACGTGATGGCCGGCATGCTGCCGTCGCGCGTCACCCGCGACGCATTCGCGCAGCTCGACCGCGCGCGCGACATCACCGCGCAGCACCGTCTGTACTACGACTTCGAAGGCGTGTTCGACGCGCACGGCGACTTCTACCTGAGCGATCCGTCGACGGTCATGACCGATGCGCCGAAGCTGAACGTGGAAGGCATCGTCCGCGAGATCGGCACGCTACGCGTGATGCTCGAGGACGGCATCGCGCGCGGCGCGATCGAGCTCGCGCATCCCGGCATCACCGAGCACTTGCCGCCCGACGCATTCGTGCAGAAGCCGTCCGTCATCACGCGCATCCGGATGCGGTTCGGCGGCGCGCCGCTGCCCAAGGCCGCCCATGCGCTGGTCGACCGCTCGAGCCTGTTGCGCCAGCAGGTCGCGCTGGCCGGCGAGGCCGGCTGGAAAATCGTGGTGGGCCGGCCCGGGCGCGGCAGCCGGATCGATACCGCGAAGCAGCGGATCGTGCTCGACGGGCAGTTCCACGGCGCCGGCACGCTCGTCTACACGCTCGCGCACGAAGCGCAGCACGCGGTCGAGACGATCACGCGCCGCCTCGCGCTCGACCGTTCATCGCCGCAGGCGCTTGCCGACAGCGCGCTGATGGCCGAAGCGCGCGCACAGGCGAACGCGTTCGCGGTGCGCCGCGAAATCCTCGACGATGGCGGCATCGACATCGCCAGGGACGCCCATCTGCCCGATGCGATCGCACGCGAAGCCGACCACGCGATGCCCGGCGACGAAGCCGGGCTGCGCCGGCTCGCGGCCGCCTTCGGCGACGTCGCGCCGTCCGTGCCGGGCCACGCGACCTATCGCGCGTACTACGCGAGCCAGGCCGATGCGATGCACGCGCTCGGCGTGCCGCGCGAAATGCCGGCGCCCGCGCCGCAGCCGGCGTCGAACGCGCCGATGCCCGCGGCGACGGCGGACGCCGCGCGCCGCCAGCATGCGCTCGATCACCTCGCCTCGCACGGCAAGCGCGACCTGATCCGCATCGACGGTTCGCAACTCGCGTCGCTCCAGCAGATGAAGGATGCGTTCGGCACGAATGCGCACGTGCTGATCGCCGAGCATGAAGCGCGGCCGGACGCGTCGATCGACGCGCGCCATGCGCAGCCGAAGTTCGTCGCGAGCATGCGCACCGACGAGCACGGTACGTTCGTCGACAAGGCGTCCGCCGATCCGGCCGTGTCGATCCCGGACGCGGTCTATCGCGCGCTGAAGGACAACGGCAGCGCGGAACGGGCGAACGTCGATTTCTACGTGTCGCCCGTGTCGCTTGCGGAATTGCGCGAGTACGGCGGCGCCGCGCGGATCACCGCGCGCAGCGATGGCCGCACCTGGGAAGCCGAACCGGCCACGACGCCCGACGCGGACGTCGTCACGACGCTGCAGTCGCTCGCCGACGCGCCGCGCTTTCGCCGGCCGAAACAGGCGGCGAAAGCGGCCGGCGACGGCGCGACGCTTTACGCGATCGACAAGGAAACCGGCAAGGTGCTCGGCTACGCGACGCGCAACGCCGCGCACGACTGGACCTATCACGAGTCGACCTCGCTCGGCGACGCGACGATCGCGCCGCGCGATCTCGGCGCCGCGTTCCGCCGACGCGCGCGCAACCTGTCCGGCGGCCGGCGCGGCGTGCGATTCGTCGTGACGGACGTCACGCACGACACCGTCGAGCGCTACGGCGGCTTCGCGCCGGCGGAAATGCGCAAGGCGCTCGGCGACGAGAAGCCGCCGATGCAGAAACTCGGCACGCGCGTACAGCGCGGCCTCGCGAAAGCCGACCCGGGCGTGCGCCGCAAGATCGCCGAGATCGAAGGCGCCGACAGTCCGTTCCTGCCGCCGAAGCTCGTCCCGGACAGCGAGCAGCTCGCGATCGACTTCAGCGGCGCGAACACGCTGCACCTGATGCGCGCGCTGGAGCTGAAGGCGCTGCGCGGCGATCACTACGTGTACGTGTACGAGACCGATCATCCGGTTGCCGAATCGCTGCATACGCGCCGCGGCATCATCGCGATCCACGACGGCAACGCGCGCTGGTACGACGACGCCGAGCAATTGCGCGACCACCCGGACGCGGGCCGCCCGCTCGACGAGATGCCGCTCGGGCGCGGCCCGTTCGGCGCGAACCAGCACTTTCTGCTGTCGACGCTCGCGCCCGAAGCGTTCGATCCGCGCGCGACCGCCACGCAGAAAGCCGCGCTCGCGCAACGACTCACGCAGCTGCTCGACGAGAAGTCGTATTTCGATGCGCTGCCGCAGAAGTTCGACCTCGCGACACGCTGGATCCGCACGCAGATCGCCGGCCAGATCGATCGCGTGAAAGCCGCGCAGGCCGACCTCGCCGCGGCCCAGCAAGCCGCGCAGCCGGCGGCCGGCGGCTCCACGGGCCCTGCCGGCCGGGTGCGCAATGCGCTGCGCGGCAAACGCGGCCGGCGCAACCGCCGCGCCGCGAATGCGGCAAACGCATCGAACGCGCCGGCCACGCCGAAGCCGCAGAAGCCACCGAAGACGCCGGCGGCCAAGCCGCTGACGCTGCGGCCCTACCAGCCGAGCCTGGGTTCGAGCACGGTCGCGGAATGGGTGATGCGTTACGGCGCCGCGAAGGTGACCGACTGGTTCCCGACGATCGACCGCGTGAAGGCGGTCACCGCACGCAAGAACCAGCCCGATGCCGGCGGCCTCGCACTGACCGACGAACCGCAGACGATCCTGGCCGACGCACCGATGCTGAAGGCGCTCGGCATCCCCGTCGGTCTCGCGCGCGAGGTGTCGAGCATGCCGTCGCGCGGGCCGGTCGCCGATCCCGGCGGCGATCACAACCGCTTCGTGAAGTGGATGCAGGCGTATGCCACGCGCCACAGCGCGGCACGCATGATCGACAAGCGCGCGATCCAGGCGTTCGTGCGCGCGCCGGCCGAGATCCAGGACCGCGTCGCGCCGATGGCGCGTGCGTTCAACCTGCGCGACGATCCTGCGCTCGCGGTGCGCTACGTCGAGCAATATGGCGGCGCGATGCCGGTGGTGTCGATTCCGGTCGATCCGCACACGCTCGCGGCCGCGCGCGGCGGCAAGCACGATCCGGCGTTCATCCGGCGCGCCCGCAAGTTCGGCTCCCCGATCGGCGCGCGCTACAACGAGGCCGACGCGACGATCA
>NZ_BCPP01000306.1:0-6992 GCF_016586125.1 Burkholderia sp. E168m23 | reverse complement strand
CTGCAACGTGATCGAATAGGACATCACCCCGCCGCCGTAGCAAAAGCCGTTGACCACCCACAACAGGCAAAGCGCACCAAGGTTCAATGTCGGCAAGGCGAGCGCCAGCACGCCGGCTGCGACTACGGTGGCACTGAACCCGGTGAGGAATATCGGCATCGATTTGCCTACACTGACGTGCGTAAGCACCTTTTTCAGGACGATTGCACAGCTGACTGCGCCGGCAGCGGTGCAGCTGACGATGGTTCCGAACGAACTGGGCGGCAAGCCGTGATCGCGCAGCAACACCACCACGATCGAGTCGTACAGGCCCAGGATCGTCGAGAACGTCAACATGAGCCCCAGTGCGGATGCCAAGACAGGGCGCTCCGAGAGCACGTGACGAACCAGCGTGAAATCTGGAAATCGACGTTCCGCCTTCGCATCAGGATTGCTCCATCCGACAACACGTGCCACACCGCACGCGCATCCCATGGAAAAAACGGCCAGCATGCCAGTCAATGCGAATCCACCCCGGGAATGGAGGACGAGAGCCAGGCCGGCGCCAAGTAACGGCGAGAGAATCTTCGTGCATTGATCGACGACCGATGTCAGCGTGACGGTCGACACGATCTGATCATCCGACAGCAGACGCCGTATCACGATCTGCTCGGCCGGGACCGTGCCGAGATTGCTGACGCCCTTTACCAGAACCCATGCAATGAACATCGTCTCGTTCGGTGCGAGCGCGAGCCCCAATGACGTCAGGAAGCGGGCAGTCGCACTCGACAGCATGATCAGCGCCGGCGACTTTCTATCTGCCAGTGCACCGATGAACGGACCGGCCAGGAGCCCCGGCAATCCGTACAGCGCCGCCGCCAGCCCGAGCGTTCCGGGACTAGCGTGATAGCTGAACGACAGCAGAAGAAAAGATCAGCGTGAAATCAACCCAGATGGCAATGGAGTTGGCGATCCGTCCGAAGAAGAACGATGGATACCCACGAACGGAAAATAAAGCGATCGTCGATTGCATTGTGCCGCCCTTACTCGGGATTGCATTTCATATACAGCTTGTCCCGTGCGACGAATCCATCCAGCCCCGCCTCCATTGCATATCGCGCTAGATCACTCGTGCGATTGATGAAACCGGCTCCATTGAAATTCAGGGACGTGTTGCATAGTACGCCGACACCGGAAACCGCTTTCAAATGAAACGGCCGCCGCATCGGTTGCGATGCGGCGGCCGCGAGCGCGAAGCGCAGGGTAGCAGGCGGGCCGAAGGGCGCGACATGTGCCGCGCCCCGCCCGCCCGCGGATCACACCACCGCCGAGCGCGCGACGCGCACCGGCACCGACTTGTACGACGGCGTGCCGCTTTCCTTGTCGATGTAGTCCAGCGGCACGAGCACGTTCGCTTCCGGGTAGTACGCGCCGACCGAGCCCGGCGCGATGTCGTACTCGATCGCGGTGATCTTCTCGAGGCGCAGCGTGCGGCCCGACGCGGTGACCGTCTCGATGTCGACGAGGTCGCCGTGTTCGAGCCCGTACTTCGCGAGATCGGCCGCGTTCATGAACAGCACGTCACGCCGGCCGAACACGCCGCGATAGCGATCGTCGAGCCCGTAGATCGTCGTGTTGTACTGATCGTGGCTGCGCAGCGTGATCAAACGCAGCACCTGCTCGGCGCCGAGCACGTCCGCGTCTTCCTTCACACCCTTGTAGACCGAGAACATCGCCTTGCCGGTCGGCGTCGGCCACACGCGCTCGGTGGGCGGCAGCGGCAGGCGGAAGCCGCCCGGCGTGCGGATTCGCTCGTTGAATGCCTCGAAGCCGGACACCGTCTTGTCGATCAGGTCGCGAATGCGGTCGTAGTCGGCGATCAGGTCGAGCCACGCGACCTTGCTGTTCGGCAGCGTCGCATGCGCGATGCCCGCCACGATCGCGGGCTCCGAGCGCAACTGGTCCGACGCGGGCTTGAGCTTGCCGGCCGACGCATGGACCATCGACATCGAATCCTCGACGGTGATCGACTGCCGGCCGGTGGCCTGCATGTCGAGCTCGGTGCGGCCGAGCACCGGCAGGATGAAGGTTTCCTTGCCGACCAGCAGGTGCGAGCGGTTCAGCTTGGTGCCGAGATGCACGCTCAGGTCGAGCTTCGCCATCGCCGGGAACGACAGTTCCGGATCGGGCAGCGCGACCGCGAAGTTGCCGCCGAGGCACAGCAGCGCCTTCGCGGTGCCGTCGATCATCGCCTGCATGGCCTGCACCGCGTCGTGCCCGTGCTGCGCGGGCGGCGTGAAGCCGCACACGTCCTCGATCTTCTTCAGGAATTCGGCCGACGGCTTCTCGGTGATGCCGACCGTGCGGTTGCCCTGCACGTTCGAATGGCCGCGCAGCGGGCACACGCCGGCGCCGGGCTTGCCGATGTTGCCGCGCATCAGCAGCAGGTCGGCGATCAGGCGCACGGTGGCCGTGCCCTTGTTGTGCTGCGTGACGCCCATCCCGTACGTGATGATCGTCGCGTTCGACTTCGCATACGCGAGCGCGACCTGTTCGAGCTGTTCCTGGCTCAAGCCGCTCGCGCGTTCGATGTCGTCCCACGACGTGGCTTCGAGGTCGGCCGAGAACGCGTCGAAGCCGTTGGTGTGCTGCGCGATGAAGTCGCGGTCGAGCACGCCGCCTTGCTCGGCTTCGAGCTTCAGCAGCGCCTTCATGATGCCCTTCAGCGCGGCCGCGTCGCCGCCCGCGTCGACCTGGTAGTACGTCGACGCGATCCGCGTGGAGCCGAACGACGCCATCTCGATCATGTCCTGCGGATCGGCGAAGCGTTCGAGCGCGCGCTCGCGCAGCGGGTTGAACACGATGATCGGCACGTTGCGGCGCGCGCACTCGTGCAGCGTGCCCATCATCCGCGGATGGTTTGTGCCGGGATTGTGGCCGATCGAGATGATCAGCTCGCAGTGGTCGAAATCCTCCAGCGACACGGTGCCCTTGCCGATGCCGATCGACTGCGGCAGGCCGACGCTGGTCGGCTCGTGGCACATGTTCGAGCAATCCGGGAAGTTGTTGGTGCCGAGCTCGCGCGCGAACAGCTGGTACAGGTACGCGGCTTCGTTCGACGCGCGGCCCGACGTGTAGAACTCGACCTGATCGGGCGGCAGCGCGCGCAGCACTTCGCCGATGCGCGCGAAGGCATCGTCCCATTCGATCGCGCGGAACGTGTCGGTCGCGCGGTCGTAGACGAGCGGATGCGTGAGCCGGCCCATGTTCTCCAGTTCGTAGTCCGACATGCGCAGCAGCGACGACACGGTGTTCGCCGCGAAGAACTCGGGCGTCACGCGCTTGGTCGTCGCCTCCCACGTGACGGCCTTCGCGCCGTTCTCGCAGAACTGGAACGTCGACTTGTGTTCCTTGTCCGGCCACGCGCAGCCGGGACAGTCGAAGCCGTCGGGCTGGTTGGTCCGCATCAGCACGATCGGCGCCTCGATGGTTTCCATCTGCGTGCGCACCGCATCGGCTGTCGCGCGAAGCGCGCCCCAACCGCCGGCGGGCCCATCGTATTTCCTGATGCCTGGCACTTCGCGTCGATTTGTCATGGTGAATCTCCAATAGCCGGGCCCGGTGCGGGTGGCTCGGTTGCGCCGTGTCGCGGCGTGGGGCGGCTCCGTCCGGCGGACGGAGCCGATCATGCGTGCCCCGGGTTGCAGGGCAAGCGTTGTTTTAGTGTGCGTCCTTCTTCGCGCCGGACGACTTCTTGCCGGGCTTCGCCGCGGGCGGCGGGGCGTCGGCGGGCGTGTCGTCCTGCTTCGCGTCTGCTGCCGCCTTGGCGGCCTTGCCGTTGGGTTTGGCCTTGCCGTCGGCGTCCGGCTTCGCGTCCTTCGTATCCTTCGCTTCAGGCGCGGCGAGCGTGTTGAACTTCACTTCGTCGCTGTCCTTGTCGTAGTCGACCTCGCACTTGTCGCCCGATTTCAGCCGGTCGGCGAGGATCTCCTTCGCGAGCCGCGTCTCGATCGTCTGGCGGATCTGGCGTTTCAACTCGCGCGCGCCGAATTCCGGCTGGTAGCCGACTTCGGTCAGGTGGTCGACGAGCGAGCTGCCCATCACGAGCGTGATGTCCTGCGCGGCGGCGGTACGCACGACGCGATCGAGCTGGATCTGCACGATCGAGCGGATGTTGTCCTTCGACAGCGCGTGGAAGACGATCACCTCGTCGATCCGGTTCAGGAACTCGGGCCGGAAATGCCCCTTCAGCACCTGCATCAGTTCCTCGCGGATCGCCTTGTCGGTCTTGCGCGCGGCTTCCGGCTGCGTGAGGTTGTCCATGATGATCGCCGCGCCGAGGTTGCTGGTCGCGATGATGATCGTGTTGCTGAAATCGACCACGCGGCCCTTGCCGTCGGTGAGACGCCCGTCGTCGAACACCTGCAGCAGCACGTTGTAGACGTCCGGATGCGCCTTCTCGATCTCGTCGAGCAGGATCACGCTGTACGGGCGGCGCCGCACGCGCTCGGTGAGCTGGCCGCCTTCGTCGTAGCCGACGTAGCCGGGCGGCGCGCCGATCAGCCGCGCGACCGCGTGGCGCTCCATGTATTCGGACATGTCGATGCGGATGATCGCCTGCTCGTCGCCGAACACGGTCTCGGCCAGCGCCTTCGCGAGCTCGGTCTTGCCGACCCCCGTCGGCCCGAGGAACAGGAACGTCGCGATCGGCCGGTGGGTCTGGCCGAGCCCGGCGCGCGACAGCCGCACGGCATCGCTGACGGCGACCACCGCGTCGCTCTGGCCGACCACGCGCTCGCGCAACTGATCTTCCATCTTCAGCAGCTTCTGGCGCTCTTCCTGCGTGAGTTCGGATACGGGGATGCCGGTGAGCCGCGACACGACCTCGGCCACCGATTCGACGGTCACTTCGAGCGTCTCCGAGCCGGTCTTGCGCTGCCACGCCTCCATCATCTCGTCGACGGCCTTCTGCTTCGCGTTGATCTGCTCTTCGAACTGCTTCGCTTCGTCGAAGCGCTTGCGCGAGGTCGCATAGTCCTGCTCGCGCTTCAGTTGCGCGATTTGCGCTTCGCCTTCCTGAATGTCGACCGGGCGCGACGTCGCGCCGATCCGCACGCGCGCGGCGGCCTGGTCGATCAGGTCGATCGCCTTGTCGGGCAGGAAGCGCGACGTGATGTAGCGGTCGGCGAACTCGGCGGCCGCGACGAACGCGTCGTCGGCGAACGTCACCTGGTGGTGCGCCTCAAGGCTGTCGCGCAGCCCGCGCAGGATCACGATCGTCTGCTCGACGCTCGGCTCCGGCACGAACACGGGCTGGAAGCGGCGTTCGAGCGCGGCGTCCTTCTCGATGTACTTCTGGTATTCGTTGAGCGTCGTCGCGCCGATCAGGCTCAGCTCGCCGCGCGCGAGCGCGGGCTTCAGCACGTTCGCGATGTCGAGGCCGCCTTCGCCGCCGCCCTGGCCCGCGCCGACGATCGTATGCAGCTCGTCGATGAACAGGATCAGTTCGTCCTGCTTCGCGGTCACTTCGTCGATCAGCTGCTTCGCGCGTTCCTCGAATTCGCCACGATATTTCGCGCCGGCCACCATCGAGTTGATGTTGACTTCGACGAGCCGCTTGTCGCGCAGCACCTCGGGCACGTCGCCGTTGACGATGCGCTGCGCGAGGCCCTCGACGATCGCCGTCTTGCCGACGCCCGGCTCGCCGATCAGCACCGGGTTGTTCTTCTTGCGGCGCGCGAGCACCTCGATCGTGCTCTCGATTTCCTGTGCGCGGCCGAGCACGGGATCGAGCTTGCCCTGGCGCGCGATCGCGGTGAGGTCGCGGCCGAACTTGTCGAGATTCGGCGTGCCGGTCGGCGCATCGACGCGGCCGTCCTCGGCGCCCTTGCCGACCACTTTCACGACCTTCTGGCGCAGCGCCTCGGGCGTCACGCCGTATTTCTTCAGCAGCGTGCCGGCGACGCTGTCCGGCACCGATGCGAGCCCGATCAGCAGGTGTTCGGGGCCGATGTACGAGTGGCCGAGATCGCGCGACGCCTGGAACGCGTACTGCACGGCCTTCTTCACGCGCGGCGAGATCGACAGCTTGTCGAGCGGCGCATCGGGGTCGGCCGTGCCGGTATGCGCATGCGCGTCGATGTACGACTTGATGTCCTCCGGCGACAGCTTCAGTTCCTTCAGCAGCGCGGCGCACACGTCGGTGTCCGCGAGCGCGTACAGCAGGTGTTCGGAATCGAGCTCGCTGCGGCGCAGCTCGTGTGCCTTCTCGGCCGCGCGCTGCAGCAGTTCGAGCGTTTGTTCGCTGAATGCGTCGGTCGGGTCGACCGATTCGCGCGGAATCTCGGCGGCGAGCGGCGAGTCGTCGCCGAGGCCGCCGAACAGCGAGGACGGTCCGCCACCGCCCAGCAGCGAATCGAACGGATTCAGCATGCTCTGATGCCGCATCAGCTGTCGGAAGTGGTAATCGCAGATCGAGATCGTCTTGCGCTCGCCGTCCTGCATCACGGTGGCGCGCGCGACGGCCGGCCGGGCGTGACAGATATCGCAAAGTGCGGGCATGGTGGTCTGGCTCCTGTCGGTGAAGGTGGGTCGAAGGGTGAAGCCCGATGCGGTGCGGCGCTCGCGCATCCCGATCGCGACCGCACGACGCGCACGACACACGCTGCGGCGGCGCGCGGGCCGCACCGGTGCGATCGCGCAGCGCGCGCCGGCGTGGCGCACGGTCGCGGTCGGGGCGGGAAGCGCGAGTGCTGCGAGGAGCCCACGGCATCGCTTCGACTGCGTTCAAAATAGCGAATCGGCGCGGGCCATCCAAGACACAGTTCCCAGCCGGGCCGGCCGTGAATTGCACCCTCACATGCGTGCGCGATCCGGCGGCAAGGAGTACAGACGCGCACGCGCGCGGCGGCGCGGGCATGCGCGGCGCGTGCGGTTTGCGGTGGACGGGGGCAGGAAGGGGTAGCGGGCGAACGGCACGCGGTGCGACATCGGCGCGCAGGGCGCCGGCAGCC